>JBNJGQ010000054.1:0-10931 GCA_051747845.1 Pseudomonadota bacterium | reverse complement strand
TGATGCATCAGAGCCCTGGGTTCTCGTAGAGGAAATAAGCCTTGAAGATAACGTAAGTGGTTACTTACAGGTGGTTTTCGATAAAAACCTTTTGCTTAAGAAAAGCCAGACGGCTCACAATGGGCTGATGCAGCAAGGAAAGCTACTTCTACTGTTGGCTATGTTGGCAGGCGTATTTATTATGCTTGGTTTTAACCGGATTCGTGACCGCTACTGGCAGACGGATCATCACTAAAAAGCTCGCAGCTGTTTTGCCATAAAGTTTCACTAAGTGACTCTTTACTCATGTCTCTAAGCTCTACTAAAACATCCAGAACCTTTGCAATTCTGGCCGGCTCGTTACGCTGGCCCTGATAACCACAAACGGGCATATCCGGCGAATCTGTTTCAAGCACTAGCGCAGATACAGGAACTTTTGCTATCGCTTCGCGCGTTTTTTTCGCACGAGTGTAAGTGATTACTCCGCCAACACCCAGCTTATAACCGCAATCGACAAATTTCATAGCCTGCTCGTAACTGCCACTAAAGGCGTGTATTACACCAGACTCCGGGCCGTGCTGCTTCACCAGCGGATGCGTTGTCTCCAGGGTTTTGCGGTGATGAATAATAGCCGGGAGACGATACTGTCGGGCCAGCTTCAACTGTTCAATGAAGAGCTTACGCTGGAGTTCTGAGTCCCCGCACGTGGCATCCAGTCCTATTTCACCTACAGCCAGTAAACGCTTATTGGATTTATCCAGAGCCTTTTCCAGCTCATCAATTTGATTCAGGCAGTGCTTCTCTATAAACCAAGGATGCAAACCTAACGCAAAGCGCCAGCTA
Source organism: Pseudomonadota bacterium (assembly GCA_051747845.1). Taxonomy (GTDB): domain Bacteria; phylum Pseudomonadota; class Gammaproteobacteria; order Enterobacterales; family Alteromonadaceae; genus Idiomarina. The sequence continues at coordinate 10,109 of JBNJGQ010000054.1, read as the reverse complement.
GAAAACTGCTCAGCCAACTGCTGCAACCGGGCCCATTGCTCAGCACTGACACCCGGCACCATGAAACGCTCTACGTTTACCTCATTAGCATTCTCAAGAACCTGCTCCCGGTCGTTATCAAATGCCTGAAAGTCGAGGTGACAATGCGTATCGTAAAGCTGACTCATAAACCTTAATGTTCGCGTGTGTGAGTAAATTCAATATCGGGGTAACGCTCTTCCGCTAAGCTCAAGTTCACCATAGTGGGTGCAATGTAAGTCAGATTATCACCACCGTCTAATGCCAGGTTAGACTCGGCTTTACGACGAAATTCGTCGAGCTTTTTCTCATCTTTACTGCTTACCCAGCGCGCTGTGGCAACATTGATATTTTCATACATGGCATCTACTTTGTATTCTGTTCTCAAACGATGCACAACAACATCAAACTGCAGAACTCCAACAGCTCCAACTATCAAGTCATTGCTGATAAGTGGGCGGAATACCTGCACCGCCCCCTCTTCGGATAACTGCACCAAACCTTTCAGCAGTTGTTTCTGCTTTAGGGGATCTTTTAAGCGAATGCGGCGGAAAAGTTCAGGCGCAAAGTTCGGAATGCCGCTAAATTTAAAATCTTCACCTGCGGTAAATGTATCACCAATTTGTATGGTGCCATGATTGTGCAAGCCGATAATGTCACCAGGATAAGCCTCTTCCACATGCGAGCGGTCACCGGCTAAGAAGGTTAAAGCATCGCTAATACGCACGTCTTTACCCGTACGTACCTGCCTCATCTTCATGCCCTTCTCATATTTGCCTGAGACAATCCTTAAGAAAGCGACACGGTCACGATGGCGCGGATCCATATTCGCCTGAATTTTAAAAATAAACCCGGAGAAATCTTTGTTATCTGCACTAATAGTCTCTTGTTGATCAGTCTCCCGGGGCTGGGGTTTTGGAGCCCAATCGACCAGGCCGTCCAGCATATGATCAACACCAAAATTACCTAATGCCGTACCAAAGAATACCGGAGTCAATTCACCGGCAAGGAACAGTTCTTTATCAAAAGGATTAGAAGCACCGTTTACCAGCTCTATTTGCTCACGCAGCTCGTCCGCCCATGCACCTATTTTTTCATCCAGCTCAGGGTTATCCAGACCTTTTATAATGGTCTCTTCCTGTATTCTGTGTCCCTGGCCTGTTTTGTACAATATGGTTTCATCTTTGAGTAAATGATAAACACCTTTAAAGTTCTTACCAGAACCTATTGGCCAGGTAATTGGTGCACACATAATTTTCAGTACGTCTTCCACTTCATCCAGCAACTCAAGAGGGTCACGAATGTCACGGTCAAGCTTGTTCATGAAAGTAATAATTGGTGTGTCGCGTAAGCGAGTAACTTCCATCAACTTAATCGTCCGGTCCTCGACACCTTTGGCACCATCAATAACCATGAGGCAGGAGTCAACCGCCGTTAGTGTACGGTAAGTATCTTCAGAAAAGTCCTCGTGTCCCGGTGTATCGAGTAAGTTTACCAAGGCATCGTTATATGGAAACTGCATGACTGAGGTCGTTACCGATATGCCACGCTCTTGCTCCATCTGCATCCAGTCTGATTTTGCATGCTGACCCGATTTCTTCCCTTTAATTGTACCGGCCTTCTGAATCTGATGACCGTGCAGCAATACCTTCTCGGTAATCGTTGTTTTACCAGCATCCGGGTGAGAGATAATGGCAAAGGTACGACGTTTAGCGACTTCATTCTGCAAGCTGGATTCCGACATCAATGACACTCTTTGTGGTTAAAATGGTTTATACGGCTTATTTTCGCTGATCTGATGCCGATACACAAACCAAGGATGGTTATAAAATGCTGGCTGTCGTATTTAGGCCAGAAGGAGAGCCCTCTACAACTTTATAGCCTGACCCTCATCCATGGGCGGTAAATCAAATAAGTGGCACAGTGTCTGACCTAAATCGGCAAAGCTTTGTCGTTTGCCCCGGTTGCCTGCAGATACATGGTGACCAGACAGCAACAGAGGAATGTATTCACGAGTATGGTCTGTACCTTCCCATGTAGGGTCACAACCATGATCAGCCGTTAACACCAGAATATCGTCCGGCTTCATTGCAGACTCAATTACTGGCAGCCATTTATCAAAGGCTTCAAGCTCATTTGCATACCCTTCAATGTTACGGCGATGCCCGTATAAGGTGTCAAAATCAACAAGATTCGTAAAAATGAGTGCGTTGTCCGGAGCCGCTTTCATAGCATTTAATGTTGCGGTTAACAGGCCTTCCAGACCGGAAGCTTTTATTGACTGAGTAACACCCTGCCCTGCAAAAATATCCGCTATTTTCCCAATAGCGATAACGTCTCCCCCTTTATCCTGCAACTTATCCAGTACTGTCGGTTTAGGCGGTAAAACTGAGTAGTCTTTGCGATTTGCGGTTCGCTCAAACGTATCCGCATTTTCACCGACAAAAGGCCGAGCGATAACCCGGCCAATATTATAGGGCTCCAGTAGCTCCCGTACTTTTTCACAAACCTGATATAAACGCTTAAGACCAAAGTGCTCTTCGTGAGCCGCAATTTGAAAAACTGAATCGGCAGAGGTATAAAAAATGGGCCAGCCGGTACGAATGTGTTGCTCGCCTAACTCCTTAATAATTTCTGTACCGGATGCATGACAGTTGCCAAGTATGCCTTTTAGTTCACAAGCTTCGGTTATCTGAGCTAATAACTCCGCCGGGAAGCTGTTTTCCTTATTCTCAAAGTAGCCCCAGTCAAAGTGCACAGGAACGCCCATCAATTCCCAGTGACCTGAGGGCGTATCTTTTCCCGATGAAATCTCTGCCGCACAGGCATAGGCACCGCTTAAAACCGAGGGTTCGTGGCCTCTGGTATAGGAGCCCGTAGCCTCTTTATGAGCTTCAAATAGCCCCAGACGAGTTAAATTCGGCAAGTGCATAGGCTTTCCTTGCTTGTGCCGATACTCCGCGATATGACCAAAGGTATCAGCTCCGGCGTCGCCAAACTTGTCAGCATCCGGAGCGCAGCCAATACCAAAAGAGTCTAATACCACGACAATGGCTCTGCTCATGCTTAATTTCCCGCTATTCTTTGATAGATAACACCAGTAGTGGGCGGCTTTTGCGTACTAAAGCTTATCGCTTTTAATATCCGCTCAGCAGCCTCATTCCATTCAGACTCACAACTTGCATGCAATGTTGCCAGCTCCGTATCTGAATCAACTTTTGAGCCAATACCAAGGATATCGGTAACACCAACACTTAAGTCCAATATATCATCTGCTTTGCGGCGCCCTCCCCCCAAGCACACTACTGCCATTCCCAGCTCACGGGTATCAACGCCACTAATATAAAGTCCGCTGTATTCAACGGGGGCGATAAGAGGCTTGACGATTTTTGCCTGCGGCAGGTATTCACGACTTTTCTCAAAAAAGTCACCGGGACCACCCAATGACTTAACCATTTTCGCGAAGCTTTCAGCTGCACTGCCGTCGCTCAGTACTTTCTCTACCATAGCTTCCGCTTGTTCAGTATTGCCCGCCAACTTCCCTGAAACTAAAAGTTCAGCAGACAAGGCTTTGGTTACCTCGTGCAAACGTAAGTCACGGTGCTTCCCACTTAAGTAATCTACAGCTAACTGAACTTCAACGGCATTACCGGCAGCTGAGCCTAAAGCTTCATTCATATCCGTTATGAGCGCCGTGGTCTCAACCCCTAACTCACAACCAACATTGACCAGACTCTGCGCCAATTCTTTTGACTTCTCAAAGCTCGGCATAAAAGCGCCGTTACCCGCTTTAACGTCCATAACCAGACCGTCTAACCCTTCAGCAAGCTTTTTTGCCAGAATAGAAGCTGTTATCAGAGGAATTGATTCTACCGTTGCACTGATATCCCGCGTTGCGTAAAAACGGCTGTCTGCAGGGGCTAAACGGCCCGTCTGACCAATAATTGCGACACCCGCATTTTTAACGGTATCGCGAAACAACTGGTTATCGGGGGCCGTCTGATATCCGGGGATAGAATCAAACTTATCGAGTGTTCCGCCAGTGTGCCCTAACCCCCGACCGGAGATCATCGGGACGTAACCACCGCAGGCAGCAACAATAGGACCCAACATTAAGCTGACCACATCGCCCACACCACCCGTAGAGTGTTTATCCAGTAAAGGACCATTCAGATCCTGCTGTCGCCAGTCAAGAACGTCCCCTGAGTCACGCATCGCAACCGTCAGGGCTTTCTTTTCCTCTGCTGACATTCCCTGAAAGTAAACCGCCATAGCAAGAGCAGCTATTTGCCCTTCACTGACCGATTCGTCACAAATGCCGTTAACAAATTCCTGAATATCGACCTCAGACAAGACGATACCGTCTCGCTTTTTGCGGATGACCTCCTGTGGCAAAAACATCAGTTAAGCCTTAACCAGAATCTTCTGAATGTCCTGCAGCAGGCTACTGGCACCAATACGGAAATGACTCGCAGTGACCCAGTCTTCGCCCATTAACTGCTCAGCCAATTCAATATACTGAACGGCGTCGTCGACTGTACGAATACCACCTGCAGCTTTAAACCCGCAGTCCGTTTGACTGGCTTTTATTACTCCTAACATAGCTTCAGCTGCTTTTAAGGTCGCATTCACTGAGACTTTGCCAGTTGAAGTTTTAATAAAGTCCGCGCCATTTGCAATTGCAAGTTCACTAGCAAGAACGATTTTATCGTGCTGCTCCAGTTCTCCGGATTCGATAATGACTTTTAATTGTACTGAGTCACCGCAAATATCCTTACACTCTCGTACCAGCTCAGCCGGCGTACTTTCGTCACCATTTAATAAGGCTCTGTAAGGCAGAACAACGTCCACTTCGTCGGCACCTGCAGCAATTGCGCGCTCCGTCTCAGCAGCTGCCCGCTCAACGTCACTGCTGCCATCAGGAAAGTTTGTTACGGTAGCAACCTTAGTGCTAAGTCCCTGCTCTTCTAAAAGCTGTTTAGCTAAAGCAACCCACTCCGGAAAAACACAAACTGCAGCGACGCTTTTTTCATTGATAGATGCACGTGAGCATAAATCTTCAATGACCTTTCGGTTATCGTCATTATTCAATGTCGTTAAGTCCATGAAGGACAAGGCTTGTAACGCCCGCACTTGTTGCGTTGATGGCATAATTACTCCGTTAGTCTTGTTGACGGCTCCAGCGCATAACTAAAGCATCTTCTCTGCCGCCATCCAATGGATAATAGTTTAACCTGCGACCTACGGTATCAAATCCATTGTGTTCATATAAGCGAATAGCCGCTGAATTCGATGCGCGTACCTCCAGAAAAACAACATACTGATGGTCATAGGCGTAGTCTAATAAGTCCTGCATGAGTTTGTTACCATAGCCCCGCCCTTGAAAAGCGGGATCGACCGCAATGTTGTGCAAAGTCAATTCATCTGCAACTTGCTGGCAGATAGTAAAGCCTATAACTTGTGAACCTTGCGTTAATCGCCTGCAGCGATACTGCTCGCCAACGCTTTGACTGAATACCGTCCATGACCAGGGGTGGCGGTGTGCTTTATTTTCAACCTCAAACTCGGGTTTACCGGGTTCAAAATCTTCAATTTTAGTGTCTTCAGTGCTCACGGTCTTCATTCTGGAGCTGCAGCCAAAGCGTCTTTTTCTGCTCAGTAGAAAGGGGCTTAGCCAGCCATTCGGTGTAATTAAAACACAGGCCTGGCGTTTGAACTGGCGCTTTTACGGCAACCGGACGTTGCCCAAAATACAAGCTAAGGTCGTTAATCCAGCCAGGAAGGGAAACCGGCAACTCAACAGTTCCCTGCAAGTAGAGCGGGCCCAGCCGGTAGTAAAATACAGGGGCTGTCGCACTTTTCCTTTGCCATACGGGAATACCCATAAATTGCAAAGCAGTACGTTGTTGACGGGTCCATTCAGGAAGCATAACGATTACCGTTGAAAACAGATAAGTGCAGTTTACTCAAGCTTGGGAAGGATAGCCAGTCAGAAACTGGCAGGGGCGGAGGGATTCGAACCCCCAACCGTCGGTTTTGGAGACCGCTGTTCTACCAATTGGAACTACGCCCCTAACACTTGAGCGGAGAATTATACCGACACCGAGCATTCAAACAAGCGATATTTGCAAGTCTACTTATCGTTTGCAGATTAATTAAACAATTCTGACTAAGCTTCCGCGTCAAAGAGCTCTTCATGAACAATCTGTAATATTTCTTCTACCTTAAATTCGTCAATTTGAAAATGCTCCAGCACGCCATCCTGAACTTGCTCCCACTCTTCTTCTCCCGCCAGACTGCGAGTTCTCATATCCACCGCGTAACGAGCAATTTTAAGTATTCCCAGAAGATCCAGCGTCAAGTTATCTAACTCACTGGAATGAGTGAAAATAGAACTGTCTTCAAACAAATAGTAAATCACTTCGACAACAATTTTCGGCAACTTCCAATGCTGAGCCAATAAGGCGCCTATCGTAGTATGTGTTGTCTGAAATAACTCTTGTTCTTTTATCTGCACCTTGGGCCAGGGAGTGCTGGCTGAGGCGTTAAGCAAATCAGAATAATCATCAAATTCAGCCAACATTACCGGTATACCAGAGCTTTGAAATAACCCAAGCATATACGCATGATCTCTTAATTCGGGGCGCCCTATAGACTCTGCGACCAATACGCAGGCACTGGCAACCCACTCGTTATATCGCCAGAATTCGTTAAGATCGTAGTCAGACGTTAACGCTGACTTTAACGCAACAGCCCGAACAATAGGAAATACCCGACGGAAGCCGAGCGTCATAACAGCCTGCTGAATTGAGTCGACCTCTTTAGCTCGACGATAAGCAGCAGAATTAACCACCTGCAAGACAGCTGCTGCTATACTCATATCGGCAGAGATGGATTCAGCAATAACACCAACATCGGGTTCATCTTTTTTGGCTTCACTACTGACAGTTAACAGAGTTTGAGGACGCGGAGGAATACTGACTCTTTGTAGCAATCGTTTCTCTGCTGTCGTAATTTCTATCGCCATAGTATCTCCAGGTTAAACCCAATGATTTACATGAAATCTTAAAGCATGCCATTATGTTGAAACGTTTTATCAGGTATAACACTTCAATGTCTTACTTTCGATGTATTCTCTTTGTTTGTGCGTTAATTTTCAGCACCCTGGCTCATGCTTCGGTAGAAGTTGAGGTCTCTGGTGTTGAAGGCGACGAGTACAACAACGTTATGGCGCTGTTGCAAATAGCACGCCTGGACGAAGATAAGAGTTATGCCGCTTATCGAGTCCAATATTTGCACCGACAAGCATCTAAAGACATCAAAAAAGCGCTGCGCCCCTACGGATATTATCAGGTTGAAGTGAATGCTCAACTAGAAACTGTCGATTACGGTTGGTCCGCATCCTACCAGGTAACCTTAAACGAACCGGTTCGAATTTCTAGAAACTCGTGGGAAGTACAGGGCGACGCGGCAGAAGACAAAGTTTTTAAGAAAGTTATTGAAAGTAGCAACCTGAAAGAGCAACAGCGCTTTATTCACAGCGACTACGAAAGCGTCAAATCGCGCCTCTTATCCTTAGCCAGTCAACGCGGCTATCACGATGCCCGTTTTTTAGAGCACAACGTTGAAATCGATGTTGAAAAGAACACAGCTGAAATTGATGTCGTATTTGATTCCGGGAAACGTTACAGGTATGGACAAATTACCTTTGAACAAGACATCCTGGATGATGAGTTGCTACAGCGCTACGTTCCCTTTGAGCAAGGGGAAGGCTACAGCACTCAAGAGCTCAGTCAATTACAAATAGCTTTGGGTGACAGCGGATACTTCTCAAGGGTGCAAGTCAGTCCGCAGTGGAATGATTCTAAGCAACACATTGTTCCTATTAATGTAAGTTCTGAGCCAAATTTCAGAAACCAATACCAGTATGGTGTCGGCTACGGCACCGATACCGGAGCCCGTGTGAGAGCCAGCATTAACCGCCGCTGGGTAAATACGGAAGGCCACCAGCTGCGAGGAACGACGCAAATTTCTGAGGTCGAGAGCACTGTCGGCGCGAATTACATTATTCCCGGAAAGAAGCCACAATCCGATTACTACCAAATACGAGCAGAAGCATCGGATAAAGACAACGAAGGACAAAACAACCGACTCTATCGTCTGGGAGCTTCGAGTATCGTGGCAATGAATAAGTGGCGCCGTGAATATGGACTGCACTGGCAACGCGACGACTTCGAAATCGGTGAAAGTTCCGGAACCAGCCAGTTCCTTATTCCTCAGGCAAGCTGGAACTATATGACTGCTGATGGTCGCTTAAACATTGATAAAGGCTTCCGGTTCGATATTACCTTAAAAGCCGCCAATGAAGCTCTGTTATCCGATGCAGACCTGGCAAGTCTGGAACTTGGTTTTAAAGCTGTTGTCCCTTTAACTAACAGAGTACGCTTTCTTGCCCGGGCAGAAGCCGGAGCCACTTATATTGAAGACTTTGATCAACTACCGCCTTCATTACGTTTCTTCGCTGGTGGCGACAATAGTGTACGAGGCTACGCCTATGAACAGTTGGGGCCGGAAGATGATACAGGAACTATTATCGGTGGCCGTTACCTAGCCGTTGCCAGCGCAGAAATCGATTACCGGTTCAAGGATAACTGGCGTGTTGCACTCTTCACCGATATAGGTAATGCCATGATTGAACCTAATGAAAAACTTAAACAAAGTGTCGGCTTCGGTGTTCGCTGGATATCGCCCATTGGCTCAGTCCGTCTTGACTTGGCACAGGCGATAGATGAGCCAGGTAAGCCGTGGCGCTTGCACTTTACACTGGGCCCCGATCTATGAGGGTATATCGCTGGTTAGCAGGGATTACCCTGACTCTGGTTCTGCTCATTCCTATTGTAGCTCTTAGTTTGGTTGCCAGCGAAAGCGGCAGTCGATGGGTGTTAACTCAGGCGCAGAAGTATGCACCCGTTGAGTTCAGCTATAGCAAGTTTCACGGAAGTCTTTTAAATGAGTTTGAGTTTAGCGACTTTAGATTAGAGGCCGATACTTTTTCTTATACACCAGAACAGCTCAAAGTAACCTGGAAACCTTTTGCTCTATTATCAGGTGTGCTTAGAATAAACAGCGTTAAAAGTAGCGGTGGTGAGATAAGACTACGAGCAGCAGAACAGGAGCAGCGTGACACCTCTGAAGCTTCTATTGAAGACGTTTCAATTGAACTCCCTATAGATCTGAATTTACTCAAGTTATCTATTGAAAAAACGCAATTTTTTATTTTAGAAACTCCGGCGCAGGCGCTAGATATTAATGCGTCAGTTAGGCTTGATACAAACGGTCTATTGAATATTCGCGCTTTGCAGATAAAGCATCAATACCTGACAACAACACTTAGTGGAAAAACAAAACTTTCTTACCCCTTTGATAGCAACCTTAATAACAATACGCACCTGCATTCGCCTGACTACCCTGTATTAAAAGTCAAAAGCCGTATAACCGGGAATCTTCATAAACTATCGACGACCAGCGAACTATCAGAAGGCCTTATCGGCAAGATCTCGGCTGAGTTACAAGACCCAATTAATGACCTTAAGTGGCAACTTACCAGTCAATGGCAAGAAAATAACTTAACGCCATGGTTGGCAAGTATCGGCACAAACAATATCGACCTGAGTTTCAACGGAACACTTAAAGGACAAGGCAGTGTAAAGCATATCGTGCTGGATCCTGCTATTTCCGTCACGGTTAATAAACAACAAGCTGATATTGATGGCAATCTGGACTATAGAAACAATGCCCTGACGCTGAGCGCTCTTAATATCCACCCCAAAGGAGACATTGCCGGAGCGTTGACTCTTCAGGGAGAGGTCTCATCGCTTAAGGATAATCCGGTAATAAATGCATCGGCAACCTGGGATGAAATGACTTATGAACCCAGTCAACTGACTAGCCGAAACGGTAAACTAAAAGCACAGGGCACGATAGATGATTTAGCTATCCATTTGGAGAGTGTGCTTTCTGGATTATTAGAGAATGACTTAAGTCTTACAACAGAAGCCAAGCTCACTCCCGAAAGTTTAAAGCTGACTCAG
>JBNJGQ010000053.1:0-11559 GCA_051747845.1 Pseudomonadota bacterium | reverse complement strand
GCCAGCGCGATGGCTGAGATAGCTAACGGCTTCATCAGTTGTTTCATCGTTTTCTCCAATTATCGTCTTGCATCCTTTCGGACTATGCCATAATAGTGTTATGTAACAGACCCATACTACACAACCATAAGGAACTTGCCTATGCCTTTTCTCAAGCTGTGCAGTGCGCTCATGCTGCTCGTTGCCATGGCAGGTTGCCAACCATCACCCGAGAAAGTCAATAAAGCAATTCATGCGGAAAATGGAACCTACGCCGCTGATATCGCTGATGATGGCAGTTTCAGTCTGGTTTCTACTGATGAAACTGGGTTGCTGCTATGGCCACGTTACGCCACCAACGCAAAGTATCAGTGGCAACATAATGAAAGTGAAGTTTCGCAAATTATCGATGTTGATATCAGCGCAGATGGCGCAGTAGCGGTTGCAGCCTCTCGTAAAGAGTTCTCCATGTGGGACATTGAGAGCGGCGAAAATTTAGGATTCTGGAAGATAGGTTCCGGGGGGATACAAAAGCTGGTCGTCAGTAAAAAGGGTGGGACAGTCGTACTGGGCAAACGCGATGGCACACAGGTTGCCTTTAACCCCGCCTCAGGCCGGCGCATTGAATTTTATGGTCATACAGAAACCATTAATGCCTTAGATATTTCTCCCAACGGTTTTTATGTACTCAGTGGCTCCAATGACCACTCAGCCATACTATGGGATACCCGTAGCGGACAAATTGTCCACCGCTGGCCGCTAGACGGACGCACCACACAGGTTGCTCTACATCCCGATGGACATTTCGCGTTTATTGCAGATGCCACCGATAACGCCAATATCCGTTCATTACCCGACGGAGAGATCGTTTCCAACCTGAAATTCATGGAACGTCATAAAATTTTTAGTGCTGCTCGCTTTAGCGCATCCGGTGATTATCTCCTTACCGGATCACCCTCACGTCAAATTGCAATTTGGGACACAGCGACAGGAAAACAACTCTCGCATTGGCGAGTCGATTTACGCGACGGTGGCCGCCCAAGCAACGCTTCTGTGTTATCTATCGTCTTTGATGAAGATGAGCAAATGGTTATTAGTGAAAGTTCTGCCGGCATCGCCGAGTGGTGGAATATTGATTTAACAGGTAGTAAAGAATGACAATAGAAAAAGTTAAAGCGCAATTGAATAACCTGGAAATGCAACTCACCTTTCAGGAAGACACCATCAACTCATTAAATAAACTGGTTACCGAACAAACTCAACAAATGACTGAAATGCAAAAGCAGATTCGGTGGCTGGGCAAACGCCTGAAACAAATGCAGGAGAATCAGTCAACTGACTCAGATCCAGCAGACGAACCACCGCCTCCTCACTATTAAAGTCGTCGAGTTTACCTTGACCTTGGGAAAGCAGGTCAGTATAACAACTGTCCTTATTTAGTTTGCGAGAATGTTATGTCATCGAAGCACCCGATAATTGCCGTTACCGGTTCATCAGGAGCGGGAACTACCACAACAGGCCAGGCGGTACGCCACATCTTTCGCTCGTTAGATGTCAGCGCAGCCTTTGTGGAAGGTGACAGTTTTCACCGCTATTCTCGCCCTGAAATGGATTTGGCCATTCGAAAAGCGCAAGAGCAAGGCCGACATATCAGTTACTTCGGTGCTGAAGCCAACGACTTTGACCGTCTGGAGTCTTTATTTCGTTCATACTCACAAACCGGTAACGGTAAAGTTCGGCGTTACTTGCACAGCTTTGACGATGCTGTGCCTTATAACCAAATGCCCGGCACCTTCACTCCATGGGAAGAGCTCCCTGAGAGTACCGATGCCTTATTCTACGAAGGCTTACATGGCGGTGTTTGTGGTAGTGGTTACGATGTCGCACAGTATGTCGACCTACTGATAGGTATGGTACCCATTGTTAACCTGGAATGGATCCAGAAACTGATTCGTGACACATCTGAACGTGGTCATTCACGTGAAGCGGTAACGACCAGTATCGTGCGCGGCATGGAAGATTACATTCACCATATTGTGCCGCAGTTCTCACGAACTCATATTAACTTTCAGCGGGTCCCTACTGTGGATACCTCAAACCCGTTTAGCGCAAAAGACATACCGTCGCTGGATGAGAGCTTTGTTGTTATACGCTTTCGCGGCATTAAAAACGTCGACTTCCCGTATTACCTGCAGATGATAGATGGCTCATTTATGTCGCGAACCAACACTCTGGTTGTGCCCGGCGGTAAGATGGCGTTAGCCATGGAACTGATTTTGACGCCGCTTATTGAGCAAATTATGGAAAGGAAAAACCAGGTACGACGTCAGGTTGACTGGATATCAAGTAAGTAATTACTCACCAACCAGCCAGCGGCTGTGAAAATTCGCACCTTCGTCCTGCGCTAATGTTTTACATAACAAAGGCAGTAACTGCTCACTGTCCTGGACGACACCATACGGCGGGTTCACCCAAAGAAAACCACAACCATGTAGGCCCTTACGTTCATCGTTTGTACGTATATTGAGTTCCATTATCATGGTTTTAGGAATGTCCGGTAAAGCGGCAACATCTCGATGAAAGGCCGCTGTTTTCAACTCGTCTTTTATCGGATACCAAACCGCGAAGCTGCCGCTTTTCCAGCGCTTCAAGCCCTGTTTAAGCGCATCAACCACGTCGTCGAATTCACTCGTATTTTCAAACGGCGGATCAATCAGAACCAGGCCCCGCTTTTCAGCCGGGGGTAATTGCGAACGAACCGCTTCATAGCCATTCACCGGCGCCAGTACCTGCACCTGTTTATGTCGTCCTAAAGGGGTCTGTTTAAGCGTTTCTGCGTCTTCTTTATGCAGTTCACAGACGACCAGCCGGTCACCCTCGCGCAGAAACTCTGCCGTGAGCACAGGCGAACCTGGATAGTAACGCAAGGTTTCACTACCCGGGTTAAGCTCACTGACAATTCGTAAATAGTGTTTTGCTAAGGGCTCGTCAGCCGCTTGCGCAGCAAAGCGCACGATGCCTTGTTCGGCTTCTGCCGTTCTAACGGCTTCGTCACCTTGTAAATCGTAATAGCCAATACCGCCATGGGTATCCAGGACAAAATACGGTTTGTTCTTCTGCTGAAAGTACTCAAGTGCGCGGGCCTGCAGCAAGTGTTTAAAAACATCCGCAAAGTTACCCGCGTGAAAGGTGTGTCGGTAATTCAAAGGTCAGTCGTCTTGTTGAGGAGATTCAATGCGATAGCTGTGCGTCATTTTCACAGAAGCTTCCAGCATTTTAGCAACAGAGCAGTACTTATCGGCTGAAAGCTTCACCGCACGCTCAACATGCTTTTCGTTAATGTCTTCACCCACCACAACAAATTCCAAATGAATTTCGGTAAAGACTTTAGGAACTGACTCCGCCCGCTTACCGGATAACTCGCAGTAACAGCGATGTAGGTTTTGTTTAGCTTTTTTAAGGATGCTGACAACATCAACCGATGCGCAACCTCCTGCGGACATCAGCACAATTTCCATTGGGCTTGGCGCATTTCCCGGGCTGTCACCATCCATGACTACCTGATGGCCACTACCTGATGTAGCCACAAAGGTCATATCATCAACCCAGGCAACCTTCGCGCTCATATTATTTGCTGACATTAGGGGGGATCCTTACTGGAATAAGTAAAAACTATAGCCGATAACTTTGCAGGCGTTCATCAAAAAGGTTTTTTACCAGGCCGACAAACTCGTTAATGAAAGCTTCCTGCTGAGGGGTCGGGTGTGTATCCAGAACCTTAGATAACACCTCTTCTAAATCATAAACAATAGCGTCGGTTTCACGGACAATATCCAGACGCACTTCTTGGTCAAGCTCATTTTGCTCGAAAACTGCCATCATGCTTTCTGATAAGCGCTCTTCCATTAAGTCGCGTAAGGTGTAATCGGCTGTTTTTGCGCTATTACCCTGCTCAGTAAAGACCGGTAACTGACCTGTCAGGTACTGGATGAGCTCAATATATCCGTCTGTTTCAACTATCATCTGCTTCTCTTTGTCACGCGGCCAGGCAACCATTCACGTTGCCCAGCCGATAAACTAGCACAGACAGTGATTAAAATTTAAGCCCTGGCGCTAAATTCTCAGGTAAACTCATGCTATCAGCTTCCACTGATGCAACCGGGTACGCACAGTAGTCGGCTGCGTAGTAGGCGCTGGCACGATGATTACCACTTGCTCCAATGCCGCCAAATGGCGCTGCACTGCTGGCACCCGTAATCGGCTTATTCCAGTTCACAATACCTGCGCGAATATGTTTGAAAAAGTAACGATACGTTTGTTCATCGTCACAAAGCACACCGGCAGACAGACCATAACGTGTGTTGTTCGCTTCTTTAATAGCTTCATCAATATCTTTAAAGCGATACACTTTTAGTAACGGTCCAAAATGTTCTTCATCCGGTAAGTCTTCAACACCGGTAACATCGACTATGCCCGGAGTTACAAAGCCTTTCTTCGAATCAGCCTGCTTCATACGCACTAAAGACTTAGCACCTTTATGCAGTAGTTCATTTTGTGCATCGACCATTTCGCCCGCAGCTTTAGCAGAAATCATTGCACCCATAAACGGCTGAGGGTCAGCTTCGTAGTCATCGACCAAAATATTTTCAGTCACTTCAATTAAACGCTCAAGCACCGCACGGCCTTGCTCAGAGTCTTCAATGAACAAACGGCGCGCGCATGTGCAACGCTGGCCTGAAGTAATAAAAGCTGACTGTACAATGTTATGAACCGCCGCATCGATATCAGCAACGTTAGTAACCAGCAACGGATTATTGCCGCCCATTTCCAACGCAAGAATCTTGTCTGGACGACCGCCAAATTGTTTGTGCAACAAGTGCCCGGTGTTTGATGAGCCGGTGAAGTACAAGCCATCAATTTGAGGGTGTGCCGACAGTGCTTTGCCGGTTTCAACTTCACCCTGAACCAGGTTTAAAACGCCGGCTGGAATGCCTGCTTTTTCCCATAACTTAATGGTCTCCTGAGCGACCATTGGTGTCAGTTCGCTTGGCTTAAACACTACCGTGTTACCGGCAATTAGTGCTGGCACAATGTGCCCGTTCGGTAAGTGCCCGGGGAAGTTATAAGGACCATAAACGGCAACCACACCGTGTGGCTTATGACGAATAAAAGCTTTTGCCCCTGGCATTTCGTTTTCTACGGTGCCGGTACGCTCATGGTAAGCACGCTCAGAAATAGCGACTTTGCCCATCATAGCGCCCACTTCGGTACGCGTTTCCCACACAGGTTTTCCGGTTTCTTTTGCCATGACCTGAGCCAGATGCTCTTTATTTTCTTCCAGTAACTCTGAAAACTTCTTACAAATAGCTAAGCGCTCTTCCACGCTGCGGCCAGCCCAGTCTGGAAATGCTTTGCGAGCAGCCATTACCGCTTTTTCTACCTGAGCTTCGCTGGCGGACTCACCGCTCCAGATAGCTTCGTTACGGGCCGGGTCAATTGACTTAAACAACTGGCCTTCACCGGCTTCCCAACAACCATCGATAAATTGAATACTATTCGTCATAAAAATACTCCTGCTTAGAGTGCAACAATGCGGGCTTCATCGCCGCTTTCTAAATGCATTGCCTGTGCTTGTTCTGTCGTCAATATGAGTTCTTCTGCGCCTTCGGGCAAAGAAAGCTTTGTCGCGCGAAAGTTCGTCAACTGCGTATTACACACAATATGAGGTACACCCTCACCTTCGGCTACTGAATCGCGTACTGCTACCGGCACTAAACGGCTGTTACGCACACTGTTAAGATTACAAACTTCCGCTTCAACCGTTGGTCCTGCATCAAAAATATCGACAAAACCACGGAAGCGAAAACCTTCCGATTCAAGTAGTTTAAGCGCCGGACGGGTGTTGTCGTGTACTTTACCTATAACCGCCTGTGCTTCTTTACTCAACAAGTTGGTATAGATAGGGAAGCGTGGCATCAGTTCAGAAATAAAGACTTTATCGCCAATGCCGCTTAAGTAATCGGCTTTAGGAAAGTCCATTGAGAAAAAGTTCTCTTCCAGCCAGTTCCAGAATGGCGAATCACCATTTTCATCTGAAACACCGCGCATTTCCGCTATTACCCAGTCACTGAAGCGTTGCTTAAATTGCGCCAAAAACAACATACGGAAACGTGACAATGTACGTCCGTTCATGTTGTGTCGGTAAGGTTCTCGCAAAAACAACGTGCATAGCTCGGAAACGCCCGTGTAGTCATTACACAGAGTAAGAGTTTCCAGCGCATTATAGATATTGAGCTTCTCTGAATGATGCACAACTTTACCTAATCGGTAATGCCAGAAGGCTTCATTCAAACCCACCGCAGCTTCGATACCACTAACACCTGCGATAGTCCCTGTTTCAGTATCTTCCATAACAAACAGGTAGCTTTCATCACCTGGTGTTTCAACGGTGTCTTTAGCGAAAGCTTTTTGCGCCGCATTAATACGGCGCTCCAGTAGCGACTGGTCTACCGGTAAAGAAGTAAAGCCATGACCGGATTCAATCGCGCACTGATATAACGCTTCGTAATCTGACGGCTTAATGGGTCTGATTAGCAACATAAAACAGCCTCAGTTATTGACCGACAACCTGGGCAACCGCTTTTTCAAAGCGCTGCAGGCCTTCTTTTACGTCTTCTTCAGAAATGATTAATGACGGGGTAAAACGCACGACGTTAGCACCGGCTATCAATACCATCACGCCATGCTCCTGCCCGGCTAATAGGAAGTCGCGCGCGCGTCCTTCGTATTCTTTATTCATTGCCGCGCCTATCAATAAGCCCTGACCACGGATTTCGCTAAACACGTTATATTTTTCGTTAATTGCAGATAGCTGTTCTTTGAACCACTGCTCGCGCTTCTTTACGCCATCCAGAGTCTCTTTAGTATTTACAATATCAAACACCGCTTCCGACACAGCGCAAGCCAGTGGATTACCGCCGTAAGTACTGCCGTGTGTACCCGGCTTAAGATGCTCAGCAATTTCCGTTGTTGTTAGCATAGCGCCTATAGGGAAGCCACCACCCAATGCTTTCGCTGAAGTCAGAATGTCCGGCGTAACGCCAAGTTGCTCATAAGCGTAGAGGCTACCTGTACGGCCAAAACCTGTTTGCACTTCATCAAAAATGAGTAACGCGTTGTTCTGGTCACACAGCTCACGTACCGCTTTCACGAACTCAACGTCAGGGCTTACCACGCCACCTTCACCTTGCAACGGTTCCATCATAACCGCACAGGTGTCATCAGAAATCAGCGCTTTTAAAGCGTCAATGTCGTTATAGTCAACATGATCAATAGCACCTGGTTTTGGTCCAAAACCGTCAGAGTAGGCTGGCTGGCCACCCACAGTTACGGTAAAGAAGGTACGGCCGTGAAAGCCTTTAGTGAAAGCAATGATTTTTTGTTTATGCTCACCGTGCTTTTCAATCGCCCAGCGACGCGCCAGTTTTAATGCCGCTTCGTTGGCTTCAGCGCCTGAGTTAGCGTAGTAAACACGGTCAGCAAAAGTCGCTTCGGTCAGCTTTTTCGCCAGACGAATTGCCGGCTCGTTAGTAAACACGTTACTTAAATGCCAGAGCTTCTGGCTTTGTTCCTGCAGGGCTGACACCATCGCAGGGTGGCAATGACCAAGACAGTTCACAGCAATACCGCCAGCAAAGTCGACATACTCACGACCTTCTTGGTCCCATACCCGGGCGCCTTCGCCCTTAACAGGGATCATTGATGCAGGGTTATAGTTCGGAACCATTACGTCATTAAACATTTTACGGTTTACTGTCATATTGTCTGCCATTACTCTCGTCCTTATCGCCTTAGCGAGTTAACAAAGGTGTCAACAAATTCATCTCTTAAAGTAGCCCGCTATTATGCCAAAATTTGTTCACTTTGTCTGTGATAATTCCGTTATAAAACCCATAAAACGGGGCTTCGCGCTTTTCTTGCATAAGATGCGAATAGTTATGCTGATGCAGACGAAAAGAGTGAATCTTTAGTCACACTAACTTATAAAACTAAATGTTAAGTCAGTATTCAACATGCCAGTACGCAAAATTGCATTGCTTTTTACGGGTTCTTACCTTAGCCTGAAATTTATTGAATAAATGCTCGGCGATAAAAATACTATGGAAAATCAGACCCCAACTCTGGAGTCCTCATCTCAACCACAGCTAAAGCTAGCTTACCTGCGTCCAGGCGACATGATTGATGTCGAATTTGCCTCCGCAGCCAAAGTACGGACAAAACTTCAGCTAGTTGGTTTTGATACCGGCAAATATCTGTTACTAAAACAGCCGAATCCGCGCACAGAGGGAAGTTATTCAGATGTCCTGTTTGAAGGTAACCCGATCATTGTTCGTTTGGTTTTAGAAGGGGAGGCCGGCGAATGTATTGCTTTTAAAACAAAGATAAGAGCAGTAACCAATTTCCCGTTCAGGTTG
Organism: Pseudomonadota bacterium; assembly: GCA_051747845.1. Lineage (GTDB taxonomy): Bacteria > Pseudomonadota > Gammaproteobacteria > Enterobacterales > Alteromonadaceae > Idiomarina. The sequence continues at coordinate 3,106 of JBNJGQ010000053.1, read as the reverse complement.
TTGTATTTAGAATACCCAGAGCAGGTTGAGAACCGGGCCTTGCGAGCGCAAAAGCGAGTGCGTACACACATTCCCGTTGACGTTACCGCAGACAATAGCCAAACAAGCACCAAAAAGAAATTAGCCAGTGGCGTCATTGTCGATATTTCTTCTGCAGGATGCAGAATTGTATTCAAAGCAACACCAAATGAAGCTGGCAATGTCACTCATATGAACATTAAGGTTGGTATTGGTTCAGGCTCGCAGAAAGAGTCATTGAGCCTTTCCGGTCAGATTATGAATCAACGCAAAGAACGTGGGATGATCAGTGTCGGAGTCCGCTTCACTGACGATGACGCTCATATTAAAAGTGTTTTCGACCACTTGTTGATAGATACCGAATTTGAGTGCTAACGCCTTAGTCAGGCACAACAATAGGTGGCCGTTTTAAACTAACGTTATTTAATCGCGCAATAGTTTCTGCGGTTATCGAGTATTTATTCAGCAAATGCTTACCTTCTTCCAGGCTAGCTAAGTCCACTTCTCTTAACATTCTGAATTCACAGTAGGCGTTTGCCTGAGCCAAAGCTTGGGCATACTCAGAATCATTCTCTTCTGCTTTACTCTGTGTGAAAGCCAGTAAATGCTTACTTACAGGAACACGTTTCAATCCCCAGCCTTCAGCAACCAGATAACTGACATCTTTGTCCTTCTCCAGCATTAAGTCGCGTAAAAAACGCTCATCCGGAGTCAATTTTACAATGGTATTGTGACGTTCAGGTGACTTGTCGTTCACGCTTTGCATCGCAAACTCACGTTGCACGTCGTCGAATAAGCGCAAGTACAATTTCGTTAAAGCAATTTTTCCAAGCTCATGAAACATTCCGATAGTATACGCCAGTACCGGGTCCCGTAGCTTGCGCTCTACCGCAATATTATGGGCCGCAATAGCCGTCCCTAAAGAGTGCTCCCAAATTTTACGGCGGAACAAAGTAAAGGGTTGTGTAGCTGGAGGAAGCCAGTTCTGCATAATGTATGCAGGAGCTAGCAACCGCAGGTTTTCAGTTCCCACAAAACTCATGGCAACACGTAAATTATCAATCTTTACCTGCTTATTGCGATCGATAAAAGGCGGTTGGTTGACCGTACGAAGTAACCCCGTGTGAAACCAATCCATACCCTGCACTACAGACTCAATGCGGCGCATAGAAGCGGCTTTTAAACTCAAAGTATCAAGCAGTTCAGGCAGCTTTTCAGGAAGTGGTATCAGGCGTTCGCGAATATAGTCGCCGTCATCTATCGTTTTCAATGCCCGGTGGTAGATCTCTTCATGCAGTTCGTCAGAAATACGGTCAGCATAACGCTGCCGCGCCTGGGCTTTACGATCGCGCTCTTCATAGTTCAGACGTTCCACTTCCAGCAGTTGGCGTAACTGTTCTTTATCTTCCTCGTCAGTGCCGTCCGCCTTTGAGCGAGCTTTGCGCGCAAACGGAAAACTTATCAAATAGTTGATAAAGCGTTTTTCTAAACGCAGGGCCGGATCATTACTACCGCCTTCCGTCGTACCCGCAAAAAAGTGGAACATATTACCTCTATATTAACTGAACTGCGGCAGCATTATGTTGAATAAACCTTATAAATGCTACTTGCTAATTATCGTATACAACGTAAAAAATTCGCTAACAAATTATGGCCTTGAGCAGTCATGACCGATTCCGGATGAAACTGCACGCCAAATAAGGGCAGCTCCCGGTGTCGTATCGCCATAACCTCACGCGTTCCCTGCTCGCTCTCTGTATCGGCATCAATTAAAAAACCTGTTGGTAAACTGGCCGGACAGACGACCAACGAATGGTAACGCGTAACTTCCAGAGGGTTACCTAACTGCCGGAAAAGTCCTTCGCCACTGTGCCTGATGAGCGATGTTTTTCCGTGCATAACTTTCTCGGCCCGAACAACTTCGGCACCAAACACCTGAGCTAATGCCTGATGCCCAAGACAAACACCCAGTATTGGCAGTTTCTTACAAAAGTGTTGAATCGCAGCCAGCGATATTCCTGATTCATTAGGGGTGCAAGGGCCGGGAGATATTACAAGTGCTTTGGGGGAAAGCTCTTCGATATCCGAAATCGTTATTTCATTATTGCGGAAAACGGCTACGTCTTCCCCAAGTTCACGAAAATAGCGAGCCAGGTTATGGGTAAACGAATCGAAATTATCAATTAGGACGATCATTTTACTGAGGCAACCGCTCATTCAGCCAAGTTTTATAATGTACGGGCTTTGCAAAATAGAAGCCCTGTAATAAATCAGCGCCGTTTTCACCTAATAACTTCACTTGCTCTGCCGTTTCTACGCCCTCTGCAACCGAGGAAACCGACAAAGAGCGAGCCATGTTTAACATCGCCAGTAGCAATCCCATATGCTTGGTGTTTATTTCTGCCAGTTGTACAAACTCTCGGTCTATTTTCAATTCAGTAATTGGTAACTGCTGAATTCTCAATAAATTTGAATACCCCGTACCAAAATCATCAATTGAGAACACAACACCCAACTCAGCAAGTTGAGACATAGTTTGCTGTACTTTCTCAGCATCGGCTAAAAGGAGGTTTTCAGTAATCTCCATCGTCAATTGATTCAGGGGCGCATCATACTCATCAAAAATTTGCTGTACGGTTTCCACATAATCACTTTGCAAAAACTCAACCGGGCTCACATTAACAGCGATATTGTCGTCCAACCCCTGTGCCTTTAACCTGTTCAGCGTAAAGGCCACCTGCTGCAATAGTTCTCTGGCCATTGGAATAATGAGCTGTAGGCGCTCAGCTACCTCAATAAATTCCCCGGGAGCAACAATTTCTCCCTTGTCATTTCGCCAGCGAATCAAGGCTTCGGCCCCTCGGATAACTCCCCCGGTATCCACTTTAGACTGTAACCAGCATTCGAACTGACCTTTCCCTAAAGCCGCTCGCAAAGCAACTTCGGTTTTTGCATCGGCCACTACAGACTCAGATATTTCTGCTTCATAAACCGCAACTTGGTCGCGCCCGTTATGGCGCGCATTAGAAGTGGCAGTATCGGCCAAAGATAGCAGACCAGATGCATTTTCGTTGCCACCACTTAACCC
>JBNJGQ010000052.1:0-11611 GCA_051747845.1 Pseudomonadota bacterium | reverse complement strand
CAAATAATGGTCATGACAGTAAACTGCCGGACGACCTTCATATTATATTCGATCGGTTGTTGTGGAATTGTTTGACTCATCTTTTAAATCCGCAGTGATTAAGATCAGGAAAAAGGTGACTTTTACCAGACACGATCCATGTAAAAGTACGTGCATTTTACGTGTTGTGACTAAAAAGGTACAGGGAAGATTCTTAATATCCCTGGTACCTTTAAGGTTATTTTGTTTTGAATCGACTCACAAGTTGACTCAGATCAATGCTGTTTTTACTAAGATCCCGACTGACTTCAGATACTCTTGTATTTGCATCCTGGTTAGCATGAGAAAGGTCAGAAATACCCGTTATATTCTCATTAAGATCTTTCGTTACCCTACTTTGCTCGTCTGTTGCTGAAGCAATTTGTATGTTCATACTAGAAATATTGGCGACAGCTTCCTGAATTTGGCTAATAGCGCGCTCGGCTTTCAGAGCTTCTTCATTGGTCGATGCGGAACGATGTTCTACATCATTGATAATTTGTCCGACCTCTTTAATTGCTCCTTGGATGCTATCCACTATAGAAGAAATTTCGTCGGTTGAATGCTGAGTTCGGGTTGCTAAGGTTCTGACTTCATCAGCGACCACAGCAAACCCACGTCCTGCATCACCGGCCCGGGCGGCCTCGATAGCTGCGTTTAATGCGAGCAAGTTTGTTTGTTCAGCAATTGCAACAATGACACCGAGTATATTACCAATTTTGTCTGAACCATCTTGTAGCAGTCTGGCTTTTTCTCCGGCTTTGCTAAGTTCTGAGGTGAGGGCTTCAATATTATTAACCGATTCACGAACAATGATTGCTGAACGGCCAGCTTCCTCATCTGCGGTATTCGCTGAATCTGCCGCCTGACGGGCATGGTCAGCAACCTCTGAAGCGGATGAAGAGAGTTCTGTAATAGCCGTAGCTATAGAGCTCGTTTGCGAACTTAACTCATCGCTCTGGCGACTGCTCGTAACAGATAAGTCAGTAAGTTGACTAGCAGCTTCGCTCTCATTTTTAGCACTTTCCTGAACGCTTTGTACGAGTTGCTGTATTTTGTGTACAAAGGTATTGAACGAGGTTGCTAATTTAGCCAGTTCATCTGAACCTGAATCATCCAACCGCCGGGTTAAATCGCCTTCACCTTCGGCAATATCAAACATGGCATCGTTAATCGTTTTCAACGGACGAGTAATACTGCGTATGATCAAAACAAACAAAAGAAGGAGAGGCACCGCAAGAAACAGCGCTAATCCCGCAAGTTTAAAAAACTCCTGCCACAACATACTGGTAATATTATCGGTGTACTGACCTGTGCCCATAATAAGGTTCCAAGGCTCAAACACTCGTATTCGGCTAATTTTAGGAACCAGGTTATTCGCATCGCTGCCTTTTTGCCATATATACTCAACCGTTGCGCGGTCAGCGGAACGCGCTTTTTGAACCATCTCATGAAACAACCGTGTGCCTTCAGGATCTTCATAGCTGGTTACATCTTTGCCAACTAATTGTTTTGAGAAAGGGTGCTGCACCAAAACGCCATCGCTACTGAGTGTGAAAACGTACTCCACACCTTCATAACGGATATTATCCAGACGGGCATAGGCTTGAGCTCTGGCCTCGGACTCATCAAGGTTACCGTCCTGATATTCCTGATAATAATGGTTAACTATCGTGTGGGATGCATCAAGTACGGCATTGAGTTTTCGCTTTTCTTCTTCAACCAACAGGTTGTTCAGAATAAACATCATAAACGCTACCATCAGAGCGGTACCTAAAGCGGCGATGCCCAATAGTGAAACGAGTCTCTGCGTAATACTTAACTGCTGTATGAGCTTCATTGATGGTCCTTAATCAATCGATGTAAAGCGATTAATAGCTTATCGGCAGTTTACAAAATATTTACAGAAAAAAGTAACGCAAAAATTTAGATTTTGTTTAAGAACTTGCTCCCCGCTGTTTTAGAACCAGCGCAGATAGAGCTGGTAAAGTAAAAATAGTGACAAGTGCAGCACCTATGAGGCCAAACATCACTATAGCTCCAACCCCGCGGTAAAGTTCTGTGCCTGCGCCCGGAATAAAGACTAAAGGCGCGATACCACACAGTGTTGTTAAAGTGGTAATAGTAATAGGGCGTACACGCGACAATAAACCTTCCTGAACGGCTTCTTTTATAGGGTAGTTTTCTTCATCACGTAGGTAGATTGCTCGCTCCACAACCAAAATAGGGTTGTTGATTACCGTTCCCATAAGAATAAGAAAGCCCAGCATAGTGATCATATCGAACGGTTGGTTCAGTGGCTGTAAACCAAAGGCAGGTAATAACTGACCAACACCATTCATTAGAGCCAGGCCGGCAATACCAGCGCTGATCCCCATAGGAATAGTCGCCATAATAAGCAGGGGATAACCCCAGTGGGCGAAAATAGCCACCATTAACAGATAAATAATAGCTATTGATATAACGTAGTTTTCACTTAATGCCGCCTGAGTTTCAGCCAGTTGGTCGGCAGCTCCCGATAACTGAGTGGAGATGTCTGCTGCTATAACGCCTTGCTCTCTTAAGTGCTGCAGAACTTGGGTTCGTACCATTTCAACACCGGATTCAAGAGCCACAGATTCTGGAGGAATAATATTCAAAGTTACGGTGCGTCGGCTATCTACCCGGCGAACCGTACTGGTATCAACAATTTGGCGAACCTCGCTAATGGCGTTTAGCGATACCGAGCGGCCATTCACGTTAAGAACGGGTAGGTCATCGAGCATTTCAGGGGTAACTTCGGTACCTTTTTCGCTGTAAAGGTACATATCAATCTTATCATCGCCCTGGAAATACTCTCCAACAAAAGCGCCGTCTGTAAGCGCAGAAACCGCATAACCAAAGCTATCGGCATCTAAATTCAGCTCGCTCATACGCTCCCAGTCGGGCCGTATTTCTAATAAAGGTTGTGCCAGTGTGAGTGAATTAGGCGTTGACTGTATTCTTGGGTTATCAAAAACCTCCTGCGACCGGTTATATATTGCACGCGCCGCAGCATAGACCTCATTGAGTTCCTGGCCTCCGACATCTACATTAATACTGCGGGTGCCGCCGTCATTGCTACTAATAATTGAGCCTTTAGTGGCAAAAGCGCGCATGCCCGGGTAACGCTCGTAAACCTCGGTTATCACACCCATTAACTCGTCAATTCGGTTTTTATCACGAGTTTCGGCAATAATACGAATGTTTGACGGTGCCACACTAAGGCTCATTGTCTGAAGCGCTGGAATAGTGACGCCTGAGCGTGTTACTTCGGCCTCTTCAGTCATTAAAGCCGGTTCAAAAATAGCTCGAATTTCGTCGCCAATAGATGACATGGTTTGCAAGTTGTAGCCCGGTGGGGCACTCATCGTAGCGAAGGTCTTTGCTTCTTCGCCCTCTGGCAGATACTCCGCTGGAGGCGTTAAAACCAACCATATACCAACAACAGCAACAAAAGTAACGCCCACAGTGGTTAATTTGGACTTCTTTGAAGCCAGTAACTTTTGACTTACGGAATCAATACGGTTAGTTAATTTGTCGGTCACTTTTGTCTTGGCTTCTGCCGGGAAGTAGGCCGCTAACAAAGGCACTAAAGTTACTGCGACAAACATCGATGCAATAATGGATGCAGAGATGGCAATAGCAATATCAGAATAGAGCTGCCCGGCTTCCTGCACAATAAAGAGTATAGGAAGGAAAACCATAACGGTCGTGAGCGTTGAGGTGAGTACCGCAGTCCAGACCCTCTTTACTCCCTCAATCGCTGCGTCTTTAGGATTCAGTCCTTTACGTCGCTCCAGCTCGATACTCTCTAGCACAACAATAGTGTTATCCAGCGTCATGCCAATAGCGAAGGCAATGCCGGCTAAAGAAATAACGTTAATGGTTCTGTCGAGTAGCAGCAGCCCTAAAAAGCCGGCCAGGGTACATATGGGAATACCAATCACGGCAATAAGCGTTGCGCGCCCAGAACGCATCAACCCGTACATGACTAAAGTTGCAAATAGGGCACCCAGCAAGAGATTAAAGAGCACATTTTGTACGGAGCTTTCTACATAACGAACATCATCCGAGTTTAATGTAATTTCCATTCCGGCAGGGCGAAGTAGTTCTTCATTGATGCGCTCTACTTCGTCCATCATGGCATACTTAATATCAATGACATTAGAGCCAAGCTCACGCTGAACCTGCAAACTAAGAACTTGCTGGCCTTTGAACCAGGACTCACTGTTAAGCTCAAAATGATTAAAGTCGATGTCGGCCACATCTTTTAGCCTCACCACGCTGTCACCGGTACGGCGGATAATTGTGCTTTCAATTTCTTCTAGTGATTCAAATCGACCAACAGTTCGTAGCAAAAAACGGCGTTTCCCTTGCTCCAGCTCACCTGCCGAGGTGTCGCGGTTCCGACTACTTATTGCAGAGCGAACCTCATTAACCGAGATGTTGTATTGTATGAGGGCGTCTTTATCCATCAGAATGCGAACTTGTCGCTGGGCACCACCACTAACGTTAACCTGGGATACCCCGGCAACCGATGACATTCGTGGGCGTACATTATCCTCAATGTAATCTCGCATCATAACCATATCGATATTCTTCGGATTACCTTCAACAGGAGCGACGCGAAAGTACATAAAGGCATTACTTGAAAAAGAGGCAGAGAAAATCCTAGGCTCATCGACATTCTCTGGGTAATCCGGCACCTGACTTAACGCATTGTTAACCAGGATTAATGTTTCGGTAACATTAACACCGAAAGGAAAGTCCAGTTCTATGCTCGCTTCACCATTGCTGGCACTACTTTCCATGCGCTGTAAGTTCGGTACAGTACGAAGAAACTCTTCCTGCTCAATAAGGATCTCTTTTTCTATGTCCTGAGGTGTCGCCCCGGGCCATTGTGTCTGAACAGAAATGGTTCTGACTTCTAAGTCTGGGATCATTTGCACGGGAATACGGAGTGCCGCAGTAATGCCCAGCAGGCAAAGGATCAAGATAGAGACTATAGTTACGTGCTTATGCTTAATAACCGCTTCAATCATAATCAGCAGACTCCGTCAGCTCCAGTGTCTGCCCATCGGTCAGGGCCTCATTACCCCGAACAACAACGCGTTCGCCATTATCCAGACCGCTTTCTATTTCAACATAGCCGTTAAACCTCAAGCCAAGTTCAACCGGCCTTTCAATTGCCTGCCAATTATCGTTCTCTTTTTTGGCTACCCAAACCGATGTACGCCCATCGCTGTAGCGTACTATAGCGTCCTGCGGCACGGCGGTTTGTCGGCGTTTTGTATCAACTTCAAAGGTTGCGGTTAAAGGCATGCCAGCAACCCAATTGTCCGGATAGTCACCCGTTATGCGGACTCGAAAAGAACGATCATTTCCGTCTACATAGGGCACAACTCGCTTAATGCTTGCGTTAATAGAGGTTTCTTTTTGACTAAGTTTAACGGCTGTATCTGAGTCTATAGAAGGGTAATAAGACTGCGACAAGAAAACATCAACGTAGCGGTCTTTGTCGGCAACTAACTGAAAAACATTCTGATCAACACCGAGCCATTCACCAAGATCAGCGCTTCGGTTTGTAATAACGCCGTCAAAAGGCGCTTTAAGTTCATGGTAGTTTTGATTAACTTCAGTTTCTTTCAACAAAGCTCTGGCTTCTGCCAATTGCGACTCCGCCACCTGAACCCTGGTGCGTGAACGTCGCAAATCGCTTGCTGGTACAAAATCAGTCTCAGCAAGCGTGTCTAATTCTTTAAGTTGCTGCTTTTCATCTTCCAGTGTTGCTTGAGCACTTTCTACCTGTGCTTGCAGAGACTCAATCCGGGAGCTTATCTGGCGCGCATCTAACTTAGCCAGAACATCCCCCTTATTGACCGAGTCCCCGGTATCCCTTTGAAGCTCTAGTAGTTTCCCTTCAACCGCAAAACCAAGCTCCGAGTTATTCATTGCTGAAAGAGTGGTGGGCACTTTAATCGTATTTATTATCGACTTTTTACTGGCCTCTATATACTCAACGGGTGTTTGGGCCAGCGCTGTACTAGCAACTAATAACGAAGTTATTATTAATGATTGTTTCAGCAACGATGTCATCATTCGCACTCAGTCGGTTATTTTAATTGAATATTTTATAAGCTACGCAAAAGTTCATAGGTTCGATTACTATTGTAGACCAGAGCTTAATTTTAAGGTGCTTGCTATGAGTCTTACCGATCCAAAAACTTTTGAGTGTCCCTACTGTATGACAATTAACGATATTGAGGTGGACTGGTTAAATGATATTGGGCAACAGCAGATTGTCGATTGCCAAGTCTGCTGCCAGCCAATAGAAATAGAGGTAATTCAATTAGGCGATGAAGTACAAATTAAAGCGCACCGCGATGACGAGTAGGGTGCGCTTTCAGTTTATATAGCGGCGATTTCCTTTGACGCGTTATCGAACCCTTGCTGACGAGGCTCATCACCCAGATTCATTCCTTCTGCGCGAACCGTAGTAACGTCAGTAATTCCGATAAAAGAAAGTGCCTGTTTTAAGTAACTTTCCTGATGATCGAGCGCTTGCATATCACCTTCAGAATAGATGCCACCACGACCGGAAGCGATATAAACCTTTTTTCCGTCTACTAAGCCTTGTGGGCCTTGTTCCGTATATCTAAAAGTCACTCCGGCTTGTAATACACGATCAATCCAGGCCTTCAACTGTGTAGGAATAGTGAAGTTATACATGGGTGCACCAATAACAATGGTGTCGGCATCCAGGAGCTCCTGTACTAACTCATCAATCAACGGCTTATCTTCTGCTAGCAGTTCTTCGGCCGTAAGGTGGTCAACCGGGTTCGCAACCAGATCTCGGTATACAACCGTTACTTCCTGGCTACCTTTAAGCTTAGAGACAATGTCACGAGTTAGCTGGCGGCTAACTGACTGATCTATAAAGATACCCGAATCTAAATGTAAGACTTTCATAAAAACCTCATTCACTTCTTTAAGATGCGCACAGTATAATTCGTTCCAAATAACTTAATAAGAAGCTACAATGAGAACTTATGTTCCATTCATGGAACCTTGAGGTGTTTATGTCTTTTCCCGACGTCACAAACTACTATCTATTTGCCCAAGTTATCGCCTCAGGCAGCATTAGCGCTGCTTCACGCGATCTAAGTCTGCCAAAATCAACCATAAGTCGGAAAATGGCTCAATTGGAGAATGAACAGGGCACTAGGTTATTTCACAGAAGTCGAAGCGGCCTTAAGCTAACTGACGTTGGCCGTGAGTTTCTGGTTCACTGCGAACGCTTAGTCAGTGCTGCTGAGTCAGCTCAACAAGTGACACAACGTCTATTAGATAAGCCGCGTGGAAAGGTTGAAGTTAGCGCTCCTTATGCAATCAGCCAAAGCTTGTTAGTTCAGGTATTACCAGAGTTCATGAGTTTGTACCCGGAAGTCGAAGTTCAACTTGTGGTCACTAACCGCCCAGTTAACCTGGTTGAAGAGGGCATTGATATAGCTTTGCGTGTTCGACCCACCATTGAAGATTCCAGCCTGATAGCCAGACCAATTAGCCAGGCACCTCAGACACTCTATATTGCGCCAGGCTTAATTAAGGACAAGGCCATTCTGAAGCCTGAAGATTTACTAAAGTTTGAACATCTCAGTATGCACTACACAAATGGGCGTTACGGTTACGAGCTGATTCACAGTTCAGGTCAGCAAAAAAATATCAGAATAAAACCTCGTCTCATTACCGACGACATGATTGTTTTAAGAGAAGCCGCAATCAAACAATTGGGAATTGCCGCTTTGCCTAACTACCTATGTAATGATGCAGTAAACAATGGTGAGTTAGTTCCCGTATTAACTGACTGGCATTTGCCAATCGGAATTATGCATATGACGTACTCACACCGACGGGGAATTCTTCCCGCTGTACGTGTTTTTATCGACTTTCTTGCCGAAAGACTTCCAGATCTAGCTCAGCAGCAGTTTTAAAAAGTAAGCACTTCGTATGGCTGTTATACTGATATGGTTATGATTTAACATAATATACATTATACGCAATCTAACTTTGGCGGTTCACTCAAGAGCCCCATAAGTAATTGATAGCCTGGCTAGGCTCATAAAAGATGTTAGCTCTGAGTCGATGATAACTCTCTCAATTAGCCATTTCTGTTATCATGTCTTTATTGCTAGTTAAGAGAAGAACAATTCAATGAAATTAGATAATTTCGCATTGCAGCCACAAACAAACGAATGGATGAAAGAGCTGCCGGCTGAACTTACAGAAGATGCATTAGTAGGACAAAAACGTGCTGTTAACGCGTTAAACAATGCGCTGCGTCAACACGGTACTTATTCAAACATCTATGCCTTGTTTCCTCCTGGGTTGCTAAAGCGCGATCTTTTAGACTCATACTTTAATGACAATCATTGGGAGTTTAGCCAGTGGTATGACTGGGTTTATCTTGCAAACCCAACAGATCCACTACGACCATTATGTGTGAATTTACCATCAGGTAGCGCTGATGCAGCCATACAAGCTATCTGGGGATTTCTCCAACGGCCATTAGACCAGCGTGATGAAGCCTATAAGACAATAGTTGAGCAATTTGATACCCATAAGCTGCGTGATTACATGCAGCAGATTAGAGATAAGAAAGCTGAAGAAATTCAAGGCGAGAGCCTGGCTTCAGTTCTTGTAGGACATGAGCACCCTGCTCCTTATTATTATTGCGATCGTGTAACCGAAGAACGCTTGTTTGGACATATCGGAGTTCAATCGATTGAAGGCACGGTTAGCTCTGAACTTCATTTAATTGAGGCAGGCTTATTGCACAAAGCGAATGGTGGCGTACTGGCCATTGAAGTGGCCCAGTTACTGGAAAATATTAAGCTCTGGAAACGTTTAAAAGACGTTATAGAAGGCGGTGAATTTGAGTGGCCAAGACAGTCGCCTGACTCAGGTGCCGCTTTTTTCTATCGACCTGAATCAGTCCCCGTGAGCATAAAGATTATCTTACTTGGCTCTCGCAACGAGTACGCCCAACTTCGCGAATACGACGAGGACTTTGACCATTTTTTCCCATTTCTTGCCGACTTTCATGGTCATTACGCGACGCAGAACGAGCCCTTAGCGCCCTACTTCAACTATTTACAGTATGTATGGCAACTGGCGGATGTATTGCCATTGAGTACGGATGGCTATTCTGCCTTGCTGCGTGTTTGTGCCAGGTATACGGATTATCAGCAAGAATTAACACTCAATACGGTCAGTCTGCTCCAGCTTCTTCGGGAAGCTAATGACTGCGCTCTGCAAAATCAACATACCAACATTGATAAGTCTGCAATTGACTTAGCACTACAACAACAGCGCGATCGCGAAGGTAACCTTGCTGAATTGAGTCGACGCAGTATTCTCGAGCAGCAGGTCCGAATTGATACGCACGGTACCGCTGTTGGTCAATTGAACGGTTTGACCGTTGTGACTATGGGCGGCAGTGAATTTGGTGAGCCTTCTCGAATTACCGCGACCATTCACTACGGTGACGGCGACATAATCGATATAGAGCGTAAATCTGATCTTTCCGGGAATATTCATACTAAAGGCGTCATGATTTTAAGCGCTTATTTAGCGAATCAATTTGCCCGTCATGAGCCTTTATCAGTCTCGGCAACCGTGGTATTTGAGCAGTCTTACTACGAAGTTGATGGAGACAGTGCGTCACTTGGTGAACTTTGTTGCTTAATTTCGGCGTTGGCGGAGCAGCCAGTTAAGCAGTCTCTTGCCATTACCGGTGCGGTTGATCAGTTTGGTAATGTTCAGTCAATTGGTGCGGTAAATGAGAAAATTGAGGGTTACTATGCTCTTTGTGCTCACCGAGGGCTTAACGGTGAGCAAGGCGTCATTATTCCGCAGTCAAACAAACATCAACTCAACCTTAATGATGAAATCGTTGAAGCGGTTAAAAATGGGCAGTTCCACGTTTATACCGTTGCACATGTCGAAGAAGCTTTAGAGCTGTTAACTGAAACACCAATTAAAACACTTTTTCAGAATGTGCGAGAACGCTCACTGGATAGTTCTGACAATGATCAACCCCGCAGCTTTTGGCGTCGTATTTTTAGCTAAGAAAGAACTTGTCGGATTTGTTTAGCGTACAGTTGTACGCTAAACTGCGGCCTAGTTTTTGAATAACTAAATTAGGGTATTTATGAATCAGTCGAGCTTTACTCGCGAAGAACTTCTAGCCTGCAGTCGCGGGGAAATGTTTGGTCCTGGCAACAGCAAGCTGCCAGCCCCCAATATGTTAATGATGGATCGCATCATTGAAATTAATGAAGACGGCGGTTCGGCCGGTAAAGGTTTTATCCATGCCGAACTCGATATCCATCCTGACCTTTGGTTCTTTGATTGCCATTTTAAGGGTGACCCTGTTATGCCAGGTTGTCTTGGCCTTGATGCTATGTGGCAGTTACTTGGGTTTCACTTAGCTTGGTCTGGTGGCCCAGGCCGCGGACGTGCGCTGGGTGTTGGTGAAGTAAAATTCACCGGGCAAATACTTCCTGAACATAAAAAAGTAAGCTACTACATTGATATGACGCGAGTCATTAAGCGCAAATTGTTCATGGGTGTGGGCAATGGACGCGTTGAAGTAGACGGGCGCGAAATCTATACCGCCAAAGACTTAAAAGTGGGCCTATTTACAGATACTTCCACTTTCTAAAACTCTCTTAGACGAAAAAACGCCGATGCTTTTTGTGTTCAAGCATCGGCGTTTCAATTATTTAGCTATTAACTTCTGACAATTAGCGGAATAAGCCGGTATTTCTAGCCTCCATTGCGTCTCGCCAACCTCCCAGCCAGTGGGATCTAAAATCATCTTGAGTTTGATAAGGACAGTGGTCTTTTGAGCGGCCATGCAAACCAGCTTTAAAGCCTTGAGTATGTGCTCTTTCAAAGCGATCACGCTTTTGTCTTTTCATAAATCTATCCCTCGCCTGTTATTCACAGATTATTATTTAGAGAGTTGAGGCATTTTTTTGCTGCCTCACTACTATTGATAGACTTATTTCAGGAGAGTTCAATTGTAAAAGTAGCACAGTATCCATTGACTTTTTTTAACGGGTTGAAACCGTGCTACTTTTTGTTTCTCGGGCTATTATGACTTTTTGGTCTTAAGAAAAGCTCTTCTGCGTATTGCGGTAATAAGCAAACCCAGTGAGCCAAAAGTAAGTAGCGAAAACAGCCCGGTTGACGCGCCTTCACGCTCAATTTGATTCTCTTCCTGGCGGCAGTTGTTCAGTTCACCGTCAACAGGATCAAGCTTAATTGTCACGGCAACATCACGAGTTTGAGTCTCACCAGATTCGTCCTGATACTCTTCTTGTTTAAGTGCCGTAGCAAGAATAACACCGTTATCGTTGATGCTATTGGCTTCTACAATATCGTAAGGGCTGTCACAGCTTACTGCATCATTTAAGTTAATAAATTCAGCGGTATCATCCGTACTATCATAAGCAAAACCAACACGTTGTCTGACATTAGACAGCGTTGCTTCAATTTCACCTGTTCC
>JBNJGQ010000051.1:0-11779 GCA_051747845.1 Pseudomonadota bacterium | reverse complement strand
TGGAAAAACTCAAGTGCGTCGCCAATAGACTGTTCTACAATTTCAGGTAACGTAGTGCCCTGAATAAACACGTGTCGAGCTTCTGTGCGTAAGCGCGTACCGCCACAGCTCTTACAAGGTTGCGTTGCAACGTATTTTGACAGCTCGTCACGTACAGCTTGAGACTCAGTCTCGCGATAACGACGCTGCATGTTAGGGATAATACCTTCAAAAGCGTGTGCTCTTACAACCTTGTCACCACGGTCATTCATGTAGGTAAATTTGATTTCTTCTTTACCACTGCCGAATAGAATTTTCTCACGAATGTCGTCCGGTAACTGGTTAAACGGCTGCGACAGTTTAAAGTCGTAGTGCTTCGCCAGCGACTGCAGCATTTGATAATAGTAGAAATTCCGTTTGTCCCAGCCGCGAATTGCGCCACCGGTTAGAGAGAGTTCTGCATTGACTATGACTTTTTCCGGGTCAAAGAACTGCTCAACTCCGAGTCCGTCACAGGTTGTACAGGCACCCGCGGGGTTATTAAACGAAAACAGACGAGGCTCTAGCTCTTGCATGCTGTAGCCGCAGTGAGGGCAGGCGAAGTTTGCTGAGAATATATCGGCCTCGCCGTCACCATCCATTGGCACAACCAAAGCGGTTCCGCCACTGAGGTCCAGCGCGGTTTCGAATGACTCGGCCAGGCGCTGTTCCATACCTTCACGGACTTTAAAGCGATCAACCACCACTTCAATGGTGTGTTTTTTCTGCAGTTCCAGTGTGGGGGGGTCGCTCAGATCACAGATTTCGCCGTCGATACGCGCACGGATAAAGCCCTGCAACGCCAAATTTTCCAGAACCTTTAAATGCTCGCCTTTACGGTTTTGAATAATAGGAGCCAGCAACATGCGTTTCTCGCCTTCCGGCGCAGCCAGCACGTTGTCAACCATTTGCGATATCGTCTGAGCCGCCAGTGGCACATCGTGGGTCGGACAACGGGGCTCACCCACCCGCGCAAACATCAGGCGCAGATAGTCATAAATTTCAGTAATGGTACCGACCGTCGAGCGCGGGTTATGCGAAGTCGATTTCTGCTCTATTGAAATTGCAGGCGACAAACCCTCGATGCTGTCGACATCGGGTTTTTCCATCAGCGATAAGAACTGACGAGCGTAAGCGGATAAGGATTCAACGTAGCGTCGCTGTCCTTCGGCATACAGCGTATCGAAAGCCAGTGACGACTTACCCGAACCGGACAACCCGGTAATCACAATAAGCTTATTGCGGGGTATCGTCAGGTTGAAATTTTTTAAGTTGTGCGTGCGTGCACCGCGTACTTCAATAGTATCCATAATTCCCGTCTGTTGTTCAGTAAATGACTGACGACAAAACGCTATTATCGCACAGTGTTAGGCATCTGGTACAATAGCAGCATCATTTATCATATTACTGACCATGAAGCAGTGAAATGACACCGCAAAAACTGAATAAAACTGAGAAAAAAGCCGCTTTAGCGCTCGCGTCTGTTTTTGGTATACGGATGTTGGGGCTGTTTTTGATCATGCCCGTGCTGGCAGTTTATGCACAGGAGTATCCAGACTATTCGCCGTTGTGGGTGGGTATTGCTCTTGGTGCCTACGGGCTGACTCAGGCTCTTTTGCAAATTCCGTTAGGTATGTTGTCTGATCGTATAGGGCGAAAGCCGGTTATTGTTGGGGGACTGCTGGTTTTTATTGCCGGTAGCGTGGTGGCGGCGCAGGCTGATACCTTATTCGGCGTCTCTGTTGGTCGTGCTCTGCAAGGCCTTGGTGCTATTGCCGCTGCAATATTAGCCCTGGCGGCTGACTTGTCTCGTGACGAGCAGCGCCCGAAGGTTATGGCTACCATTGGTATGTGTATTGGTCTGGCGTTTGCTGTGTCATTGGTGGCAGGACCCTTATTGGGTAATGTTATCGGCCTTTCAGGGTTATTCTGGTTTACTGCTGCCAGCGGTGTTTTGGGCATTTTCGTGCTACTGCTAAGTGTGCCGAAAGTTGTTACGACCTCTGCCCGGCGGGAATCTTTACCGGTATTATCCGAGCTGGGCGACTTACTAAAACATAAACAATTGTGGTGTCTGAACAGCGGTATTTTTGTGTTGCACGCTATTTTGACTGCCTGGTTTGTGACCTTGCCAACCCAACTGCAAAATGCCGGCTTTGAAAGTCAGACTCATGCCTGGTTTTACCTACCAACTTTGGCAGCCTCTATTTTGTTTATGGTGCCGATGATCATCCACAGTTCACGTAATAACAATTCCGTACAGTGGCTGCGGTTCTCTATTGTGACGTTAATTGTGTCTTTGTTGATTATTGGTGTGGCCGGGCAGTCCGGGTGGCTGTTAGTCGCCGCATTGGTGATTTTTTTCACTGGGTTTAATTTTATTGAAGCCAGTTTACCTTCATTGTTAACTCGTATTGCGCCGGCCGGCAGCAAAGGTAGTGCCAGCGGTATCTACTCGACTGGGCAATTTTTAGGAGCCTTTGTTGGTGGTGTTGCAGGCGGCTGGGTCTTACAAGAGTTTGCGATTTCAGGCGTTGTTGTTTTCTGCCTGATCTTGCTAGTATGTTGGTTACTCATCAGCTTGATTATGGTTAACCCTGCAGGTGTCACCAGCGTATCGTTATCATTACCCGGGTTATCTGAAGACAAGGCGATTAAACTAAGTGAGCGGTTACTTACCGTGACGGGTGTGACCGAAGCTAGATGGGTTGAAGAAGATCAGGCAACCTATTTAAAAGTCGATAAAAAACATTATGATGAAGAGGCGGTTAATCAGTTGCTTGAAAAGGCATCGGTCGCCCAATAAATTGAAGCAGTTGTAACGCGTACAAGGAACAGGAGAAACTAATGGCCAGTCGCGGTGTAAATAAAGTAATTTTAATTGGTAATCTGGGAGCTGACCCAGAGGTACGCTATACCCAAAACAGCACAGCGATAGCCAACCTGTCGATTGCTACCAGTGAAACCTGGAAAGATAAACAAACCGGTGAACCGCGCGAACAAACAGAATGGCACCGCTGCGTGGCGTATCGTCGTCTGGCAGAAATTGCCGGTGAATACCTTAAGAAGGGTTCTAAAGTGTATGTTGAAGGCCGTTTGCAAACTCGCAAATGGACAGGGCAGGACAACGTAGAACGTTACACGACCGAAGTTGTGATTAACGAAATGCAGATGCTGGATTCTCGTGGTGGGCCTCAGGGTGGGCCACAAGGCTCAGCGCCTCAAGGACAGGGCTTTGGTGGCGGTCAGCAAGGTGGTGGTTATGGCGGAGGGCAGTCACAGCCGTCGCAGCAGCAACAACGTCCGGCTTCTCAGCCAGCACAGCCACAAAGTCAACAACCCCAGCAGAAACCGGCAGAACCTGCGCCGTTTTCACCTGATAACGATTTTGATGACGACATTCCATTTTAGTTTGCCGTTAGAAAGTCAGGTAATAAAAAAGGCTCCGTGTGGAGCCTTTTTTATTTTTGCCAATTTATTCCAGCCCAAACTTCTCGACTACCTTGTCAAAGTACTTAAGGTTTTGTTTGGCATAGTCGCGCTTAGCCACATAGTGACCCGGGAAGAAGTTTTTCTTAAAACCATAGGCGACAATGTCTTTCAAACGTTTCAATGGTACATCGAAGTTATCAAGGGCTAACTGGTATTCATTGCTGACCGTGGTACGTGAAACCAGACGGTTGTCGGTACAAATAATTGTGGCCAGGCGATGATCCAGCATATGCTGAAAGTTGTGGTTTTTAATGTCGCCTATTTCGGGGTTGGTCTGCAGGTTACTGGTCAGGCAAACTTCAACCGCAATGCGGCGATCGGCTATATAGGACGCCAGACTCTCGCCATAGGCTTTTGGGTCTTCAATGTTTGGATCCTGAGTCATTTCAGGAGAAAACAGAGAATAGCCGTGGCCTAAACGGTCTGCATGGCATTTGGTTAAGGCCTCAAAAATGCTTTCGGCACCATAAGCTTCGCCCGCGTGCACGGTTTTGAGTAAAAAGTTTTCGTGAGCGTATTCATACACTTCCTTGAATTCACCTGCCGGGTAGCCAATTTCCTGACCCGCAATATCCAGACCGACAATGGGCATGCCTTCTTCATCACGCATACGAACGCTGGCGCGAACTAAGTCCATGGCTGCGGTTTTAATGACCTGCATGGGTTCAAAGTCACGCATTAGCTGGAACATTTGTGTGTAGTAGGGCGAGAATCCTTTTTTACCAAACATGCGCATTGCGCAATTGATGATGCCGTATTCAAATGGTGGTTTATCGCCATTTTTTACATCGGTGCGGCTGTTGTATTCATTCTTCGCACGTAAAAGACCGTCGTTAACTACATGCATAATGGTATCGAAGGTCACACCTTTGCTCGGATCCATTAGCAGTTGTGGGGCAAAGCGTACTTCAATGTAATTAACCCCTTCGTTCTGGTTGTCGACGGCTAATTCATAAGAGGCTTGCTCCAGGTTTTCTAAGTCGCGCAAGGCTGCACAGGTGTACTGAAAACCATTTAAATACTCGCCCAAATTGTTGTAGTGAGACTTAAAAACCAGATCAAACAAACCTTCCTCGGTATAGCTGGGGAGTTCGATATCAGCGCGCTTAGCCATATCAATTAAACTGCTGGCACGAAGGCTGCCGTCTAGGTGCAGGTGCAAGTCAGCTTTAGGAATGGCTTTAATAAATTCGGGGGAATATTGCATAGAGAACTCCTGCCTTAAGGTTGCTTTGTCCCATAATGCCATAAAATCGTGGTAATCTCTGCCAGGATCTAACCACAATAACTTAAAAAAATAGAACAAAATGGCTTCTCTATATTTTACTTATTCGGCAATGAATGCGGGGAAAAGTACCTCGCTGTTGCAAGTGGCTCATAATTACGAAGAGCGCGACCAGCATGTGTTACTGATGACACCGGCCTTAGACGACCGCGCGGGTAAAGGGCGCATTGCATCGCGTTTAGGTATTGGCCGTGACGCTGTGTCCTTTACTCACAGAACCGATTTAGCGGCGGTGGTGCGTGCCCGCTATATGCAGCAGCCGATAGACTGTGTGCTCATTGATGAAGCCCAGTTCTTAAGTGAAGAACAAGTTTGGCAGCTGTCCAGCCTAGCCGATACCGACAACATTCCGGTGATGTGTTACGGCATTCGGACTGATGCTTTTGGTAATGCATTTCCGGGGAGTGCGGTTTTGTTGGCTATAGCGGATAAATTGGTGGAAATGAAAACCATATGTCACTGCGGGCGCAAAGCGACGATGTCTTTGCGGGTTGACGAAAAAGGGAATGCCATCCGGATGGGACAACAAATAGCCATTGGGGGGAATGATAAGTACGTTTCCTGCTGTCGTAAGCACTGGAAAGAAGCCATGGGATTGCGCTAAAACGCTCAAATAGAATACAGATTAAAGGTTTTTGCGAAGGAACTTAATGGTATACTGGCTTTATCATTTTTAGCCAGAAGTGACTATGCAAAGCTTAACCATTCCAAGACCTGATGACTGGCACCTGCACTTACGTGACGGGGCTATGTTGAAAACAACCGTACCTGCCTCGGCAACTGTGTTTCACCGCACGGTTGTTATGCCAAACCTTGTTCCGCCGGTTACCACAGTAAAAACGGCTTTAGATTACCGTGCAAGGATTATGGAAGAGGTTCCCGACGGTGTCAGCTTTAACCCGTTAATGGCTTTGTATCTTACGGCTGAAACCACACCTGAGCAAGTTGCAGAAGCCGCAGCTAATGACCACATTATTGGTTTCAAACTCTACCCATCGGGAGCTACCACAAACTCAGCAGCTGGGGTTAAGTCAGTTGAGGCTCTGGGACCGGTGTTAGCTGCTATGCAGGAACACGGTGTGCCACTGCTTGTGCATGGCGAAGTGACCGACAGCGATATTGATATTTTTGACCGTGAGCGCGTATTTATTGAGCGCCATTTAATTCCAATCACCGAGCGTTTCCCCAATTTAAAACTTGTGCTGGAGCACATCACAACCGCGGACGCCGTTGAGTTCGTGAAAAACGCCAACAGCAATGTTGCAGCAACCATGACTCCGCAGCACTTGCTGATGAATCGGAATGATTTACTCGTTGGTGGTATTCGCCCACATAATTATTGTTTGCCAATTCTGAAGCGACGCACACACCAACAGGCATTGCAGCAGGCAGCTTTGTCTGGCAGTCCTAAGTTCTTTCTGGGAACGGACTCTGCTCCACACGTGCAGGCGAGTAAAGAAACTGCCTGTGGTTGTGCCGGGTGTTACTCGGCGCCCGCTGCTATAGAGCTCTATGCTGAGTTTTTTAGCCAGCATAATGCACTGGATAAACTGGTTAACTTTGCCAGTGTCTATGGCGCCGATTTTTATCAACTGCCGCGTAATACAGATACCATTGAACTTGTTCAGCAGGAGTGGACCGTGGCTGATACGGTCGACACAGCAACAGGTCCCATGGTGCCTTACTGGGCCGGTTCAAGTTTGCAGTGGAAGCTTAAGTGCTAGTATTAAAGTTAGAGCATGACAAATGGGCTATGATGAAAGATATAAACTGCTTTAACGCTATTCTTTTTGTAATGAGCTGAGCAAAGTTTCTGTTAACATACATGAAAAAATAATAAAGGATGCTGCTGGGTGTTAGGATTTTCGAAGCAGAAACAAAATGATCATCGTATTTGCTTTCAGATAACGCAAACCAGCGTCCGTCTCCTTATTGCTAAAGGGGCCGCACAGTCACCTGAACTGATTGTTAACGATCACGAACAAGTGAAACATGGCTCGTTGGTTAAAGAAGCGAGCGCACTACTTAGCAAATACTCGCGCCTGTCATTAAAGCATGCCGAGGTCATTTTAGTGTTGGGCACTGACTTATACGAGTCTGTTCAAGTGGACCGGCCAAGGCTTGACCCTCAAGAAATAGCTGAGAGTTTAAAGTATAGCCTGAGCGATCTGGTTTCTTTCAAAGGCGAAGAGATTATTGCCGACTATTATGAATTTCCCGAACAGCCATCAGGACAAGATAAACTGGTTGCAGTCGCCGCGAATAGGCACGACTTAAAACCCTGGGTAGATTTTTTCAGTGAGCATGACCTGCAGCTAACGAACATTGGTATTGCGGAGTTAGCCTTGCTTAGGCTGGCAGAAATTCAAAATCATGCTGAGTTAACCCTGTATCAGAACCCGGGGGGTAACTATATCGCGCAAATTAATACGCCTAAAGGATTGATGTTTACGCGCCTTCTACGTGGTGTCACCGATATTTCGAGCTATACCGAAGAAGAAATACAGGCGGGAGCTTTGGAGCCGTTGGCAACCGAACTCCAGCGTTCAGTTGACTATTTTGAAAGTCATTTAAGGCAAGCACCTATTAGCCGAATTATTTTAGCGGTTGAGCATAGACAGCTATCCGCAGTAGAAAGCAGTCTGTCAGAGCTCTTAGCTGTTAAGTGCAGCGCTTATTCGTATCCGCAGTGGGCAACTGAATTGCGCGAAGATGATTATTCCGATTTAGCAGGCCTGGGTGCATTGTTAGAGGGGGCCTCATGAAACAGTGGGTGAACCTTTATCGAAGTGAGCTGCAGCCAGTAAAGCAGCGCCTCACGTTAGCACGGTTGAGTGCGGTTTTAGGAGTTTGGCTGGGGCTGTTAATAACTGTTTTAGTGTTTACTCAGTGGCAGAATGCGACTGTTACTCAGGAAAATGCGAAACTATCAAATGCGTTAAGTAACGTTAATGATGACCTAAGCCGTGCTCGCGAACGACTTGACCAACGTGAGCCGAGTCCGCAGTTGCGAGCTGAGAAAGAGCAGCTGATGCAGCAGATTCAGGACGCGCAAAGTTTCAGTCAAAGAATTAGTGACTTTAAACAAGGTCAGTCATCTTCGGTTAGTGACTTTTTAAATGAGCTGGCGCGGATAACACCTGAAGCCATTTGGCTAACTGACTTTTCTATTGCCAGCGAGAATATTCGCTTGCATGGACAAGCATTAAATAGCGAAGCGTTAGTTTTGTGGATGGATAAGTTTGGCCAGTCTGACTTGCTGGCAGATAAGCGCTTTGCTGTTGTTGAGCTTAAGCGAAGCGAACAGGGCTATCAACAGTTCTTGTTGCAAAGCGTCAGGACCAACGAGGACGAGCAGTGATGATGAACTGGTGGCTAAACACACAAGAGACCTTTGATACTATGCCAGCGCGTCAACGCGGCTTAATGGCCTTGGCTTTCTTGCTCGTCGTCACGTTGCCGCTTATCAGTTATTTTATTGTACCAACAGTGGAAGACAACACGAGCACGAAAGCAGATAACCTTCGTATTGAGTCGCAGCTGGAACAACTGAAACAATTGCAGCAAGAGTTAAAAGCTGAGCTAAGTAAAGATGTGAACGCACCAGTTAAAGCGGAGATTAAGCAACTAGAGCAGCGCCTGGTTGTGGCTAAAGAAGATTTCGCAGGAAGCAACGTACTATTGCCTGCTGAGCAGCGTAAACAGTTTTTGCAGGGGGTATTACGACACGCCTCTGAGTTAGAAATGGAAAACCTGGAAGCGAAGGAGCCGTCAGTAGTGTTTGAAACAGGCTCAATAAAGCTTTATCAACATGCTATTCAGGCAGAATTCAGCGGACGTTTTTTTGCTGTGTCAGAGTTTGTCGATAAACTGCAAACGGAGTACCCAAGTGTGCGTTGGGCGAGCTTTGAGTACCAAGTGACGAATTATCCGACAGCAACGGTGACCATTGTTTGGTACTTACTGAGTACTGATAAGGAGTTTATCAGTGCGTAGTTTACTTGTACTGCTGCTGGCAACTTTGCCGCTGTTTGCGTTGTCGCAAGAGCGTGATCCAACCCGGCCGCCGGTCAATGAAACGGAAACAATAGCAAGTTTGGACAGCTGGGCAGAAGAACTGAAACTGACGCAAATTTTGTATTCTGAGCAGAGCCAGTCAGCGCGGTTAAATGGCCAATGGGTCAAGCCGGGAGAGCGGGTCGATGGTATAAAAGTAACGTCAATAAAGCCAAACAGTGTAGTCGTTGAAAAAAGTAATGAAGTGGTCGAGATTACTTTATTTAAGCCGATAAAACAGAATAAGAAAGGCACCCCGGGGGCGGTACAATGATAAAAGTTGTGACAGGCGCATTATTACTGGCGGTAGTAGCAGGTTGTGCTTATCAACCCAGTTATTCACCGGACGAAGCAAACGAGGCAATGAAGCCAGAAACTGCTAAGAAAAAAGCGTCTGCTAAAAAGTCGGCTATGCCGGCTGAAGTCAGTAACTTTTTAAATCAAAGCGCAAATGGGCAGAAAGAAGACGGCTTAGCATTGCTGGAAGAGCCCCGCTTTGTTCTGCAGGCCGATGAAGTCGATGCGAAAGCTTTCTTTTATGGTCTGGCTGCTGATTCCCCTTATAACATTTTGGTACACCCGGATGTCAGCGGCGAAATTTCAATGAGCCTTAAAGATGTCACTCTGGATGAAACGCTGGACGCGGTGCAGGACATGTACGGCTTTGAAGTGCGTCGCTCCGGGCGAACAATTCAAATATTCCCTTCTGGTGTGCGTACTCAAACGTTTTCGCTCGACTATCTGTCACTGCGCCGTTTTGGCATGTCACAAACTGAAATCTCGGGTGGTGGTGTTAGTGATGAACGTAATAACAATAACCAGTCGAATCTCGGAAACACGAATAACACCAATGTTTCTGGAGCAAGCCCTTTTGCCGGTAGCGGTGAATACAGCCGGGACTCACGTCAAAACTCCATGCAAGGCAATGGCTCCAGTATTAACACGCAGTCGGAAACCGACCTGTGGGGCGATTTAAAAGAAGTTATTGAGGGTATCATAGGGAATGGCAACGTCGTGTTATCGCCACAGGCAGGGGTGGTTAGTGTTACCGCGTCAGCCGATAAACTTCGCGCTGTTGGCGACTTCATAGAAACCCTGGAAACGCGCTTGCAGCGTCAGGTGATTCTGGAAGCCCGAATTATTGAAGTAACGCTAAACGATAGTTATCAACAAGGCATTAACTGGAGCGATATCTATTCCGGCAATGCGGGTTTTGGAGTGGAGTTCAATGGCGTAACCCCAACTAACGCGACGTCGGCGGCTATTGGTGGTTTATTCGGTCTTACTTACACCGACGAAGGGAATAACTTCAGTGGCATGATAGAAATGCTGCAAACGCAGGGCACCGTCCAGGTTCTGTCGAACCCTCGTGTCAGTGCGTCGAACAATCAAAAAGCGGTCATTAAAATTGGTGAAGACGAATACTTTGTTACCGATGTAACCAGCCGTACTTCGCTTGATTCCGGCGGTATATCGTCGTCAGACTCCGATATAGAGTTCACGCCGTTTTTCTCCGGTATCTCTCTGGATGTTACACCACAAATTAGCGATGACGGCGAAGTCATTTTGCATGTTCATCCGTCTGTGGTTGAAACCAGTGAACAGGAAAAAGTCATCACTGTGTCAGGTAAAGAGTCGGTACTGCCACTGGCACGCAGCAACATTCGCGAATCCGATACCATAGTAAAAGCCCGCAACGGTGAAATTGTTGTGTTGGGTGGTTTAATGCAAACCACAAACTCTGAAGAAGTGGGTAAGGTTCCTTTACTAGGCGACATTCCTTTGTTGGGTGAGCTTTTTACGAACCGCCGTAATCGCCAGGAAAAGAAAGAATTAGTGATATTACTGAAGCCCACGGTAGTCGGTGTTGATACCTGGCGCGATGAATTGAAACGATCACGCGAACTGCTGCAGGAATGGTTCCCGGACATTGAGCAATAGGTAGTATGTATTTATACCATTACGGCTTACGCGAACTGCCTTTTACGATAACGCCGAACACGCAGTTCTACTACGACTTGAAAAGCCACCACGAAGCTTTCGAGGTGGTTCTGACTGCGCTGAAAACCGGCGAGGGCTTTATTAAAATTACCGGAGAGGTGGGAACCGGTAAAACTCTGTTATGCCGACGGTTACTGAACGATATTCCTGACTTTTTTAAAACGGCTTATATTCCTGATTCCTACCTGGACCCGGCTGAGTTAAGGCTGGCCATTGCGCAGGAGTTGTCAGTTGAAACCGAGCAGTTAACTAACCAGCAACAACTGGCGCGAGCTTTGCAGCAACGTTTGCTGGACATTAATAAGAGCGGGCAGGCGGTCGTTATTTTGATTGATGAGGCGCAGGCTTTACCAGAGGAAAGTCTGGAAGCTTTGCGCTTATTGTCCAACCTTGAAACCGAGCGGCGCAAATTGGTGCATATTATTTTACTCGGGCAACCAGAACTCGATGAGCGCTTATCTCAAAAAGCCTTCCGGCAGTTGCGTCAACGTATTAGTTTTGCCCATAAACTGACGGCTATGAACGTCGATGAGACAGCGGAATACATCGCCCACCGAATGGATGTGGCGGGTTACAAAGGTGCACCAATTTTTGACTGGAAGCTAATAAAAGGCCTGCACCGGAGTAGTCGCGGGGTACCAAGGTTGGTTAATATGCTCTGCCATAAAATGCTGCTATTAGCTTATGGAGAAGGCCGGCGCCAACTCTCTTCAAAAGATTTGAAGCTGGCGGTTAAGGATACCGAAGATACGGAGTCAATTCGCTCCGTTTGGCTACCTGTTACTGTGTCAGCCGGCTTTATTCTCCTGGCTGCTGGCGCCGTTAGTTATTGGAAAATGGGTGGTTCCCTATGAGCGTAATCAATAAAGTCTTGAAGGATCTTGATCGCCGTGGTCAGCAACCTTTTTCAAAAAACGCTGCCAGTAG
>JBNJGQ010000050.1:0-12245 GCA_051747845.1 Pseudomonadota bacterium | reverse complement strand
GCAGGGTTCTGGCCTGTAATTAACATGCCGTCCTGAACGGCATAGGCCTGCCAGTCATCAACTTTACGGTAATGACCGCCTTTAGCTGTCAGTTCGTCCTCAAGTAAGAAAGGAACCACGTCAGTAAGCTCTACCGCAGCCTCTTCGCTGTTACTAAAACCTGTTACTGTGCGGCCCTGAACAATAGGGTCACCGCACGGTGTTTTAGCGTTCAGCAGTACAGCGGGAGCATGGCAAACAGCAGAAACCGGCTTACCTTTACTCCAGAAGTGCTCAATGAGCTTAATTGAATGCTCGTCGTTCGTTAGATCCCATAGTGGCCCATGCCCACCAGGATAGAAAATCGCATCAAAGCTTTCCGGATCAACTTCATCCAGCTTGCAGGTTGTCTCTAATTTCTGCTGTGCTGTTGTGTCGTTATCAAAGCGCTTCGTCGCTTCCGTTTGCGCGTCCGGGGTCGTGCTGTTTGGATCGATGGGTGGCTTACCACCTTTTGGCGAGGCCAAAGTAACATCCACACCTGCGTCTGCAAAAACGTAGTAAGGGGCCGCAAATTCTTCTACCCAGAAACCTGTTTTATGGTCTGTATCACCGAGTTTATCGTGTGAGGTTAATACCATTAATACTTTCACTTAGCACTCCCGTTAAATGAGTCAAAAACTTATTATAGACTACGCAGTAAAACGCCAGTTTGATCACTCACCATGCTGCTCAAGCCAGCGGTACAAGGTACGCCGGGTCACCCCTAAAATTTCTGCGGCTTTCGACTTGTTACCCTCTACGTGCCCCAGCACTTTGCGTATGTATTGGTTTTGATATTCATCCAAAGTTGGCCACTCCGCTGCATATTCCACTTCGGGTTCATGCTCACTCTCCAGAATTCTTTGTGGTAAATCTTCAACCGCTATTTTGTCGTCTCTGGAGAAGGTAAAAGCACGCTCAATCGCATTTTGCAGTTCGCGGACATTACCAGGAAATCGATAGCGATAAAGCTGTTCAAGCGCAGCTGGTGAAATACTGACAACCGTTTTATCGCTGCTCTTCTGCAACTGTTGTAAAAAGTAGTTAGCGAGACGTTCAATGTCTTCACCACGCTCGCGTAAAGGCGGCACTCGTAAACTAAAGGTTTCCAACCGATAAAATAAGTCTTGCCGGAAACGTCCGTCTTCAACGTGTTTTTCTAAGTCCTGGTGGGTTGCAGCCAGGATCCGGACATTCACAGTTTCTTCTTCGTCGCTACCCACGGCGCGAATCGTGCCTTCCTGCAATACGCGTAGCAGTTTGGCCTGCAGCGCCATTGGCATTTCACCAATTTCGTCCAGCAACAAAGTACCACCATCCGCCTGTTTCAAAAGACCTTGCCGTTTTTTTTGAGCGCCAGTAAAAGCGCCGGCTGCATGGCCGAAAAACTCACTTTCCATCAAATCAGCCGGAATGCCGGCGCAGTTAACCGCCTGAAAACTTTGTTCAGCGCGGTCACTTAATTGATGCAGCGCCTTCGCCACCAGCTCTTTACCGGTTCCACTTTCTCCAGTGATCAAAACACTGCCGTCAGCCGGCGCAATGCGCTCTATCTGATCATAAAGTTTGCGCATTGAGGGACTTTGTCCAACTAAGCCGCCCGGTCCTTTTTGCTGCTGGCGGTAGCGCTTCAGTTCCCGTTGCAGCGATCGATGCTCAAGAATGCGCTGCACGCTGAGTAGCAAGTGCTCAACATCTAACGGCTTGGTCAGAAAGTCATCAGCTCCGTGCTTTAAGGCATCAACCGCCTGATCAACCGTGCCAAAAGCAGTAATTAATAATAGTGCCGGGGCGTTGTCCTCATTTTTCAGGCTATCTAAAAGTGACAGTCCGGACTGGCCCGGCAGCCGAATATCGCTAATGACCAAATCCAGGGTTGCAGCGGCTTTTTTAAAGTCTTCGACACTGCCCCACGCGGTTACTTTATAGCCTTCAGCCTCAAGCTCTTCAACAAGCAGTTCTTGTAGAGCTGGATCATCCTCAATTACACCTATCATGGCCTTTGCTGCTGTCATTTACTGCCTCCGTTTTTAACCGCTTGCCGAATGCATTGCGCAGGTAAACTCAAAATAACCCGACAACCGCCATTTGGGTTGTTAGTCAAAGACAGCTCACCACCATGATCATTCAATACGTGCTTAACTATGGTCAAACCCAGGCCGGTACCTTTGCCCTGCGGTTTATTGGTTTCAAACGGTTGTAATGCTTTATCTTTCATGGCATCAGGTAAGCCTTCTCCATCATCATCTATGGTAATGACGACTCCCTCATCGGCATATTCAGCCGCAACAGTAACCTCAGATTTAGCGGCCTGGAGACCATTGCGTAGTACGTTTACTAAGGCCAGCTCCAGCCGCTTTATGTCAACTTTAAGAATGACATCAACAAGCTCTTTAATGACCACGCTGGCAGAGCCTTTATCCTGCTCAAACTCAATACTGGTCATTGCTGTTGCCACCAGGTCGCGTAAAGAAATCGCTTCTCTTTGCTGCACCGGGGTTCTTGAAAACGCCAGCAATTGATTCACCAGTCCGGTAAGCCGTTGTACCTGGCCCCTGACAGCCTTAAGTTGTCGCTGGCTGTCATCGTCTTTATGGTTACGTAATAATCGGCTGGCGCGTCCATCAATAACAGTAAGCGGCGCCCCTAGCTCGTGAGCAACACCACTGGCTACGCTACCAATAGCCGCCATTTTTTCCTGTTCCCGCAATGCTCGCTGCAACGACGCCTCGTGCTCCCGTCGCTGTTCTAGCTCCTTCTCCGCTTCAGTAATACTGTCCAGCATCCGGTTAAATCCACGAGCAACGTCCTGCAGTTCCGAAGGCCCGGCGGGTGTCACACGAGTACTACGATTACCTTTTGCGACTTGTAGCATTGCGTCTTTTAGTGCCACCACATGCCGCCCAACACCGCGATAATGCCCAAATACCAATACCGCAATAGTAATCAGGCCAAATGCAGCCCAGCTCAGCCAGGCATATTGACTTAGTTTCTTAAAAGACTCATCAAAATCACTGGCTCGCCGGTTTATTTGTAGTAAACCAATAATGCGGCCGCCGCGATCAACAATAGGAAGGAACTGAGAAAAAACATCACGACCTTCAACACGTCGATAGTCGTCTTGTTTCACACCCGTCTGAACGGTTTGCAGCGCCAACTGGCTGTTGCTCAAGTCAGTCTCGGTGATACCGGCTTCAGCCACTTGTTGCCCATACACGTTATATACAGACGCTCCATACACCCGGCCAATATTAAAGACTGAATCCAGGTTAGCCTGGACCGTTGCTAAGTCGTTATTAAGCAATGCGTCGCTTATGGGCAAACTAATAGCCCGGCCCAAAAGCTCTAAGTCGCTCTTTAAACGCTCATTGGCTTCGTCCGATGCCACCTGTAATCCAACACTTATTGCAACGCCCGAAATCAACAACATCGGCACGACAACATACATTAAAAGTCTTCGCTGCAGGCTGGATAGTGGCCAACTGTATCTTTTTGTCACACTGCCTCCTTTGACTGTGTACTAAGGATACACATTTTTGGGCTGATTTTCTGGGCACTAACTTAGAAAAAATAAAAGTTTAATAAAATCAATTGGTTGAAAAGTTGGCACAGTATTCGCTTTAGTTAGAGCGTAATTAAAAACTGATAAATTCAATTAGGAGATTATCATGCAAAAGACAATTATCGCATTAGCAACTGTATTCGCACTGGGTAGTACTGCAGCAATGGCTCAACAGCAACAAGCTCAGGATCCTATGGCTCAGCAGCAACAACAGCAAACTCAGGAAATTTCTGAAGGTATGCTGGTTAAGTTTGTAACTGCTATGGAAGACGTTCAGGGTGTTACTGAAAAATACCGCGACCAGTTCCAGGAAGCTGAAAACCAGGAAGAGGCTCGTGAAATTCAACAGTCTGCACAGGAAGAAATGATTGCAGCCGTTGAAGACGCAGGTCTTACTCCGCAAGAATACAACATGATTATTCAGCAAGCACAAAACGACGAAGAGTTACGTGCTCGCTTAGAAGAACTAACTGGTGAAGAAAACTCTTAATCGTTAGTTCAATTAAATACAAAGCCCGCGGCCACCCTGAGTCGCGGGCTTTTTCATTTAAAGTATAAAAAGCTTCCCCCCTCGCTTACTCCATTTAGCATTAACTTTTCGATTTTTTTCAAACTTTTACACTATATTGTCTTGATTATATGTTGATTTAATGTAACAAAAGACGCTGTGTTGTTGATTTAACACACAAAATCGATAAAAACTCCCGGGGGGGATATAATAATGAAAACAAATTTTAAATACTCGCTATGCGCATTAGCGATAGGGGCCGCGTTTGCGTCACCTGTCAGCTTTGCCCAGGATCAAGGCAGTCAGGCAGAAGATGACGCACTGGAACGTATTCAGGTAACCGGATCCAGAATTTCACGAACGGATATGGAAGGAGCCTCTCCTGTCGAGGTTATCGACAGAGAAAGCATTGAAGCCTCAGGTTTTAACAACCTACAGCAACTCTTAGAGCGCTTACCATCAGCCGGTGTAGGAACCTTTTCAACTCAAGGTAACAGTCAGGACACAACCGCTAACGGTTCGGCTGCAATTAGCTTGCGTGGGTTTGGTGCCGACTCGACACTAGTCTTACTGAACGGTCGCCGCGTAGCCGTTTCTTCCTTTGCCGAAGGTGTGGCAAATTCCTTTGTCGACATTAACTCAATTCCTGTAGCCGCTATTGAACGCATCGATATTTTGAAAGACGGCGCTTCCGCTATTTACGGCTCTGACGCTGTAGCTGGTGTCGTTAACATCATTTTAAGAGATGACTTTGTCGGCACAGAATTAACTGCCAGTCATGGTGGAACCACTGGTGATGTTAACTATGAAGAAACCAGCATGAGTCTGGTCTGGGGTACGGGTGGCGACGACAGTAATACCACGATGATTCTGGACTACTGGAAAAACACCTCTATTACGGGTGCCGAGTTTGGTCGTAATGGTACGGCGAATCAAAGTCCTTGGGGTGGTAACGACTTTCGTTCATCACGCGGTTTCCCGGGCAGCTTTATTGTCGACGGTGAAGAGCAGCCCGACCCGGACTGCCCGTCAGAATCACTCGCTGGAACGCGTTGCCTTTATGACTACGGCCCTTCTGCCCAAATCTTTCCAGAAGCAGAGCGCGTAGGCGCAATTATTCAGTCTCGTAAAGAATTTACAAGAGACGTCGAAGGCTACATTGAAATTGCCGCCCAACATAACCGCTCGAAAGCTGGTGGTGCAGCTACTCCTCTTGACGCAGATGCAGGGCTTTATGTCCCGGCAGACCACCCTAATAACCCATGGGGTGAACGTGTCGATATCAACTTTTTCCGGACAGTGGATGCCGGCCCCCGTATTTGGGATGTTGAATCTGACACTTTACGCTTTATCGCAGGCCTACGCGGTGACTTGAAAGGTTGGAACTGGGATGTCTCTTACCAGAAAGGCCGCAGCGAAGGAATGCAAACTGGCTCACGTGAGCAAGGCTGGGTGCGTACCGACTTTTTACAAGAAGAAATTAACGCAGGCAACTACAACCCATTTGGCGGTACCATCAACGACCCTGAGGTCATTAATGACATTACTACGTCACTGGTACGTCGGGGTAAGTCACACCTGACCGCAATTGACGCCAGCATCGCCGGGGAAGCTTTCCAGCTAGGTGAGCACTGGGTATCAATGGCAGCCGGTCTTGAATACCGTGAAGAAGACGTATTCGACCAACCGGATGATCAATTCCAGCGCGGTCTTATCTTCGGTACCGAGTCAGTACAAGCCGAAGCTGAACGCGACCAGTGGGCCGCTTATGTCGAATTCCTTATTCCAATTACTGACCAGTTAGAAGCAACTGTTGCCGGTCGTTACGATGACTACAGTGACTTTGGCTCGACCTTTAATCCGCAGTTCAAGCTGCAATGGCGCCCAACTGAAGACGTGACGTTACGTGCATCATACGGCGAAGGTTTCCGTGCGCCATCACTGGCACAAATTGGTCTGGGCCCGTCACAAGTTTCAACCTTCTTTATTGATGAGTATCGTTGCGAAGCTGATAATGAAAGCTGTGTACCGCTTGATTACACTATCGTGTTCTCTGGCTCTGAAGGCCTGCAGCCAGAAGAGTCGTCGAACTACAACATTGGCGGTATCTGGCAGGTTACTGACGCGTTCGATATCTCCGCCGATTATTGGTCAATTGAGCAGGACAACAAAATTGTTCAAAACGACTTTGAGAACGTTTACAACGAGCACTGTAATGACCAGGACAGCGAAGTCTGTGAACGCCGTGACCCGCTACCAGGAGATGAGCTGGGTGAGTTGGCGGTTCTTTACAACACCTACGTTAACCTTTCCAGCCAGGAAGCTTCCGGCGTCGATTTCTCAGCGAACTATAACTGGGAACTGCAAGACATTGGTGACGTTCGCTTAGGTCTTGACTGGTCTTACATGAGCAAGTTCGAAAAAGACGGTATCGACTATGCCGGCGAGTACGAGTATCCGGAACATCGCTGGACAGCCCGTGCAGAATGGGGTCGTGACGCCTTAGGTGTTAACCTGAATCTGAACTACATTGGTGAGTTTGAAGATTACCAGGCACCGGCTGAAGTTGAAGCCAGCGAAACCCGCATGGTTGATAAGCAGCTGTTGGTCGATTTGCAGGCATATTATGACCTGACATCTCAGCTTCGTATAACTATTGGTACTACCAACTTGTTCGACGAAGAGCCACCTGAAGCGTTTAACAACGACCTTTACGGGTATGCACCGAGCGTTCACAACCCTCGTGGTCGCTTTGTTTACTCAAAAGTCAGTTACTCGTTCTAAGAACTCAGGTTTAAAAGACTGTAAAATCCGTAATCAGTTAGCTCTGGTTACGGATTTTTTTGATCATCTCTCCTATGCTTTACGTAGGCCTAACTAGAAGATTCTTTAACGCAAGGAGAAAGCGAAGTGAAAGCATCCGATTTATTCGTAAAAGCACTTGAAAACGAGGGTGTGAAGTACATTTTCGGCATTCCCGGCGAAGAAAACCTGGACTTACTTGAGTCCCTGTCAAAATCTGATATCGAACTGATTTTAACCCGGCATGAGCAGGGCGCTGGCTTTATGGCTGCCACTTACGGTCGCCTAACTGGAAAACCCGGCGTTTGTCTGTCGACCTTAGGTCCGGGCGCAACCAATCTGGTTACCCCAGTAGCCTATGCACAACTTGGTGCTATGCCCATGGTTGTCGTTACCGGGCAAAAACCCATAAAGGAGCGTCATCAGGGTCAGTTCCAAATCATTGACGTGGTCGATATGATGACCCCCATTACCAAATACACCCAGGCGATTATTAGCGCCAGCAGCATTCCGGCGCACATACGTGAAGCTTTCCGTCGTGCTGAAGACGAACGTCCCGGCGCTTCTCATCTGGAGCTCTCTGATGATATCAGCCGCGAGGAGGTCAGCAGCCTTCCAATACAAGCCAGTCATTCGCGACGCCCCATTACCGAGCATAAGTCGGTCCGCCATGTGCTGGAGCTTCTGCACGAAGCAAAACACCCGGTTTTGCTGATAGGGGCCGCTGCCAACCGTAAAATTACGGCAAAAATGCTGCGCGCCTTTGTCGATAAAACCGGCATTCCTTTTATTACCACGCAAATGGGTAAAGGCGTTATCAACGAGGATCATCCTCGCTGGCTCGGGAACGCAGCGGTTTCCGATGGTGATTACCCTCACCGCGCTATAGAGAAAGCGGATTTAATTCTTAATGTGGGCCACGACGTGGTCGAAAAGCCCCCATTTATGATGAAAACCGGCGATAACGACAAGCGTAAAGTGGTACACATTAATTTCCAGGGCGCAGAAGTCGACTCGGTCTACTTCCCGCACGCCAGTATGATTGGTGATATCGGCAACAGTATCTGGCAATTGAAAGAAGGAACTGAGCCGCAAGACCACTGGGACTTCGACTTTATGTTGAAGGTTCGCGACCATATGCGTGACCATACCGATGAAGGTGCCGATGACGACAGCTTCCCGGTTTTACCGCAGCGCCTGGTGGAAGATGTCCGTGAAGTGATGCCGGACGATGGTGTCATCGCATTGGATAATGGTATCTACAAAATTTGGTTTGCCCGTAATTACCCCGCGCGTCAGCCGAATACGGTGTTATTGGATAATGCACTGGCTTCAATGGGTGCTGGTTTGCCTTCGGCAATGGCGGCTAAGCTGGTTAATCCGGAGAAGAAAGTCATGGCCGTGTGCGGTGACGGCGGCTTTATGATGAACTCGCAGGAGCTTGAAACCGCCGTTCGTATGGGGCTGGATATTGTTGTTGTTGTCCTGAATGACAGCGGTTACGGCATGATAAAATGGAAACAGCAACACATGAAACTCAGCGACTATGGCTTAGATTTCAATAACCCCGATTTTGTGAAATATGCAGAGTCTTATGGCGCTAAAGGGTATCGTTTAGACAAAACTGAGAACCTGATACCGCTGTTAAAAGACTGCTTAGATAAACCCGGGGTTCATCTTATTGATGTTCCGGTGGACTATTCACAAAATGACCGGCTGCTGAATGAGGAAATCCCCCAGCGCAGCCGTGCCATTAAAGCCGATTAATCACGGTTAGGATCAGTATCCGCGAAGTAAGGGTAGTCGTTTAACTTATCGACAAAGGCCTGAAGTCGCGGATACTTATCCAGATTAAAACGCTCACGGAATAATCCCCAACTTAAGAAGCAACCTAAACGTAGCTCTCCGTCACTAAAGGGATGAGGTCCTTCATAAGCAACCGCATGCTCTTTGTCTTCCATGAGTTGAAGTATGTCATCAACACGCTGTTGCTGGCGCTTAAGGTAAGGCACCTTATCTGGTGTTACACCCGCTTTTTCTAACAAGAACAAATTAACCGCAGCATCCATAGCCGTGTTTACCAGGCAATACTGATCAAAGTCTTTAGTGTCTGCAAAAAAACGCTCATCGGCTTTTTCCCGAACGTACTTTAATATGCTGCTCGAGTCATGCAGGCGAAGGTCATTATGATGCAAAAAAGGCACCTTTTTAGCCGGGGTTAATTTAGCACTGGTTTCAAAGTCCGTTTCGGTAAATGAGAATTTTGTCTTTGTCTCCAGTAAAGCAATACGACAATGTCTAACGAACGGCGAGGTATAACTTCCGAAC
Organism: Pseudomonadota bacterium; assembly: GCA_051747845.1. Classification (GTDB taxonomy): domain Bacteria; phylum Pseudomonadota; class Gammaproteobacteria; order Enterobacterales; family Alteromonadaceae; genus Idiomarina. The sequence continues at coordinate 3,024 of JBNJGQ010000050.1, read as the reverse complement.
AATTCCATGATCTTCTCCTGTTAATGATCTCGACAAGCTTCGTCTGGGTATTCCAGCTCAATCGTTGTATGAGCCAACTCAAACACAGCTAACTGCTCCGATATTTGTTGTTTTAAAAGCGCTCTTTCTGCGCACTCCAGTTCTTTTGATACCACAATATGCGCCGTTAATACATGACGCTCGCCATCCAACGACCAGAAATGTAAATGATGAGCATCGTTCACAAGCTCTAACGAGGTCAGTTGCTCACGTATTTGTCGATAAACTTCCGGGTCGGGCGACGCCTGCACAAAGAGTTTAACCGTAGAACCCAGGTGACGAACAACGTTCACCATAATAAACAAGGTAAAAGCAATGGATAACAGAGGATCTAAAATAGGCCAGTCAACGAACATAAGAATGATCGACACAATGAGCACCGCTACCCAGCCCAATACGTCTTCAAGCAGATGCCAGTTAAGTACGCGTTCATTCAGTGACTTGCCATGAGAAAGCTTAAACGCCGCATAGCCATTCACAATGACACCGAACACAGCCAATAGCGCCATACCTTCGGCCATTGGCATTACCGGGTTCCATAAACGCGGAATCGCTTCGAATAAAATCCAGATGGAACCAGCCGTCAGTACAACAGCGTTAATAAAAGCTCCCACCAGAGAAAGCCGCTGGTAGCCATAGGTAAAGGTGTGGGTTGCGTCTTTTCGGCTGAACTTATCCAGCAGCCAGGCCATACCGATGGAAATACTGTCACCCAGGTCATGCACTGCGTCAGCTAAAATGGCGGTACTGTTGGTCAACACCCCGCCAATAAACTCAATGACGGTAAAGCACAGATTAAGGAAAAACGCCCAGCCAATGCGCTCTGACGAGCTTTCGTGGTGATGATGGTGATGGTGATGGTGATGGTGCATAGCATCCTTAACTGTTAATTAAATGTACTTTTTAGGCGATAAAAAGCGCATAAAAATGAGCCATACTGTTAATTTAACACTCTTTTGTACGGCAAATGAAGTATTGCTTACGCATCTTTAACAGTGCAAAATTTCGCCAAATTTAGATTTCACTAAATTAAACTGTTGTAACCTTCCTTTAGGAGTTTTTCATGAAGTACTCTTTGTTAGCTTCCCTCAGTGCTGCCGCACTGGTTATGAGCTCTTCTGCCTTCGCACAAGACAAAATTGAATGGAGTGGCTTTGGTAGCATTGCCGCTGGCATGACAACCGGTAGTGATGACGAACTGTTCGGCTACGATAACGACGTAGACTTTAATCCGGGCAGCTTATTCGCGCTACAAGCCAAAGCCAACTTGTCTGACAAACTCAGTGTAACCACGCAGATTATGTCGCGCGGCTCTGAAGATTTTGACTTAGGAGTAGAGTGGGCGTACGTACAGTATCAACTAACCGACTCTGCCAGCATTAACGTTGGTAAATTGCGTCTGCCTTTCTATATGTATTCTGACTACCTGGATGTGGGTTACAGCTATCACTGGTTACGTACGCCACAAAGCGTTTATCGCGTACCGTTCGACAACTACACCGGCGTGAGCTTTCAGCATAATGCTTTTGTTGGTGATTTCACCTTTAACACACAAATTTTAGCCGGCAATATGCAGGACGATATTGATGTTATAGATGGTAATAAGGCTGAGGCTGAACTAAACAACCTGATCGGCTTCAATACCAGCGCTATTTACAACAATTTGACCATGCGTGTTGCGTACTACCAAACCAACGATGCAAACATTAGTACTGACACCTTAACAACAGAAATTAGTGGACAAGAAGTCAACATTGGAGATTTCCTTGATTCATTAACTATTGCTGGTCTGGGAAGCGTCGCCGACGAACTTGATGCCTCTGAAGACAAAGGCACCTTCTCTGGTGTTGGCGTTATGTACGACAACTTCGATTGGTTTGTTGGCGCTGAGTACACAGAGTTAGAACTGGAAAATAGCTACGTTCCTAAGCAGCGTTCAGCCTATGCAACTGCCGGAAAACGTTTTGAAAACTGGGCGCTGCATGCAACGTACGGAAAAACCGACGACAAAGTCATGAACCCTGAGCGTTTTACTGTGCCAGACCCTCAACTGCAAGCTCTGGTTAACCAGGCTGCAAATATTGTCGTCACTGAAACGGCTTACACTTCTATTGGCCTTAACTTCAATATCGCTCCAAGTGCAGTTTTGAAGTTTGACGTTACTCATGCGGATGACAAGTTAACCGACGAATCTGACGTATTAGCATCAGCCGCTGTTCAATTTGTATTTTAAGGAATTATGATGAAAAGGTTAGCTGTATTTCTCATCGTTTTAGCGACAAGCCTACTGAGCTTTTCTGCCATTGCACAAAATGGCGTGGTCGTTTCACAAACTGAGATTAACGAAGAATCCGTTTCTCGAGTCTTCCTGGGACAGTCGCGAGTTTTAACAGGGGTAAACCTACCTGAAGACTCAGCAACCAGAAAGGCCTTCGAAGAAGCCTTATTAGGGCAATCTGGTGAGCAGCTTAAACGTCATTGGGCAAAATTAAAATTTACCGGCCGTGCAACACCGCTAGAGACCCTGGAAAACGACGATGCGGTTATTGAGTTTTTACTGAGTAACCCTCAGGGCATTGGTTATGTTTCTGATAAAAGCAGAGTGTCAGGTGACTTAAAAGTAATTGCTACTTTCTAAATTACTCAAGCCCTCAGTCTCGCTCTGAGGGCTTTTTTTACCAAACACCGTAAACAACCATACCACCTACTAACCAAAGGACACTGATACCGCAGAGTCCTGTCATAACCTTTTCACTTACCGAGGAGGAACCACCATGGTCATGGTGGTGGTGATGCTCGTGCTCTTTTTGTTTTTTACGCCAAAGAACAATCATTACCACGCTCAGCAGTAAGAAAATCATGTTCAGAACAAAGCCATAATCCAGTTTGAAATGCTCCTGCTCAGCCGGCGATGACCACTGCGAAGCGTCCGGCAGTAAATCAAACGCCAACAGTCCGTAGTGCATCAGTAAGGACGTAGCCACC
>JBNJGQ010000049.1:0-12375 GCA_051747845.1 Pseudomonadota bacterium | reverse complement strand
AAAAAGCGTCATTCTCATACAGGCGGTGTCTCGCCTGCTAACTTTGAAAAGGCGTACTTTGAAAATCTACAGACTGTCTAGTGAAAGCTGGGAAGTCCACACAATACTTCTCCTCTTAGGGAGCACGACCGGTTGGTGTCAATAATAGATAAATAGGTACCGAATACATAACAAACGCATTAAGTCGCTCGGATGCTCACTGGGACACCAAAACTACGCCTGATTTAGTTTGGTGCTGCACCTAAGCTTAAACCAACCGCCGCGTAGCTTCAGTGTCACTTATGCGGGCGTCAACGTCCGCTCTTGGCACTAAGCAGTCATCTAGAAAACTTTTTGAGCCTTTCCCTGGGTAAAATTTATACTTCCTGATTCAATGTAAATGAGCAATATCTGTTAGTCAGATCAGAAGTAGCAAATGTCTTACTCAATATTGAGATATTTATGCATCTGCACGGAAAGGCGCCAGTTGCGAGCTATACAGGTTTTCATGGCAAGCTCTGTGGCGCGCGGCCGTTGGCTTATGGGTTGCAGACAAATAATGGCGTCTGCTTTGGGTGGGCAACGTTTTAGAAGGGAGTCTAACGCGTCTATGTGCTTTTGCATGGCTACCGGGTGCTTTATTTCGTTAGCACGTGCCATACAGTCGGGGCGTACCAGGTAGCCACCGGGCATATCCAGCTTGGGTGACACCGTTACCCAGGTGTTGTCTGTTACTTTTAACTCAAAGGTACCGCTGGTTTCTATTTGCAGCTGGTAGCCTTTGGCTTCTAAGGCGTTACCAAGCGGCAACAGGTCAAACATAGCGGGTTCGCCACCGGTTATAACTACGTGTTTGGCGGTGTAACCTTCTTTTTCAAAGCGGCTGATAATGTCTTCTGCCGTCATTTCAGCCCATTCAGCGGTGGCTTCGGTTTTTGCCATTAGGCGCTCAACGCTTACCTGGTCACTTGGGTTGGTCTCCCATGTGTGCTGAGTATCGCACCAGGGGCAGCCCACGGGACAACCCTGCAAACGCAGAAAAATAGATGGCACGCCGGTAAAGGTGCCCTCGCCTTGCAAGGTTTCAAAAATTTCGTTGATGCGGTAAGGCATAGCTTCCGTTAAAATGGCTTTGGCTAGAATGTATGAATGCGGATTATACGGGGAGTTACAGCATGTCGCAAAAGGTCGTTGTTATTTATTCAGGCGGAATGGACTCGTTTACCGTTTTGCACAAAGCTCTGCAAGAGGGAAACGAGGTTCTGGCACTGTCGTTTAACTATGGGCAACGCCATGTAAAAGAGCTAGAAGTTGCAGCTAACGTCTGTAAACAGAATGGAATACCCCATAAAGTTGTCGACATTACCGCTATTAACTCTCTGCTATCGGGCAGTTCACTCACCGACGACATAGACATTCCCGAAGGCCACTACGAAGAAGAGTCAATGAAATCTACCGTAGTACCCAACCGCAACATGATTTTGCTGTCTCTGGCCATTGGTTACGCTGTGTCTGAAAACGCCTCGGCGGTTTACTATGGCGCGCACTCGGGTGACCACGCCATTTACCCGGACTGTCGCCCCGAGTTTGTGCGACAAATGGACGTAGTGAGTAAAATGGCTAACTACGAACCTGTAGCTGTTCACGCCCCCTATTTAGACGTGGATAAAAATGCAATTTTAGCCGACGGCCTGAAAATGGGGCTGGATTACAGCCAAACCTGGACTTGCTATAACGGCCGTGACAAAGCCTGTGGTAAATGCGGTGCGTGTCAGGAGCGCTTAGAGGCCTTCGCCGCTAACGGCATTGAAGACCCTATTCCTTACGAAGAATAAGTTTTAGTTAAATAGAGAGTATCAAATTAATTTCAAATGAGCATCGCCCCATCTTTTTCTTACGGTGCGCTAAAAGACGCCCAAACACTGATGCCAATGGTAAGCAGCATTATGCTAATTATGATGTCCATAATAAATTCCTACATGAACTCATCAATACTTACTTTAATTGAATAGCACTCATCACTATCATTAAATTCAAGATAGTAGTTTATTGGAAAACCAAAGCTGTCATCGAAAGTAGGCAACTCTGATTGCTCTCCCCAACTCTTAGCAACAACCTGCGGACCACTCTCTAACTCGGTCTTTAGATAAGCAAACATTTCATCAAACGTCCCGAAATGGTCGCCCGTTGGAGGATCTATCTCCTGCCCCGAATCGTAATTAGTAACACTTGTGATTACGTCATCATCGACAGTAACTCTATATGAAGGGGCTGCCTCATCGACCACCCCATCACCACAGGCTTGGTTGACCCTTTGATGATAGGCAAAGCTATAATCAATAAGTTCGTGAGACTCCCACAGCTGTTGTGCAGAGTTCACATCCTCTAAAACATCTGCAACCCTAGGGTCTGCTACGGGTTCTTGGCTATCTGTTTCTGAACCACCACAAGACACGAGTGTAATTGCAAAAAGAAACGTTAGAAATTTCATCATTTGCATACCTAAGTTGCACTGCATTAACCATTAATATAATGATTGTCATATTAAAGGTTGTATTAAATGCATTCAAGAATTCCGGAGTTAAGTTTCCCCAACCTTTAACAAAAAAGCTAACAAAAATTTTGAGAGTTGATGATATAAACATCACCATTTTAGATGTTAAGAGTAGTCAGGTTCGTATCGGTGTTGATCCCACCTTACTTAAAAGTATCAGTAGGTAACAGCAAACTAAGTTTGTTACGAATAGCCTAGGCAACGAACCTACAACCAGCGTTGGGCTTGCTCCCAGCGTTCGGTGCGTTTTAACTCTTCCAGCGAAACCGCTGGCGATGACATCAGCATTCTATTCACACGTTGTGCGCTTTCTGGCTCGGTGGCGGGTAAGTTGGCGTCGAGCACTTGCACTGCGCCTGCTCTGTCGTTACACACCAGTATCATGTCGCAGCCGGCGTTCAAAGCGGCTACCGCGCGTTGCTGCATGTCACCGGCAACGGTTGCGCCCTGCATAGACAAGTCGTCACTAAAAATAGTGCCGTTAAACTGCAGCTCGCTGCGCAGTATTTGTTGCAACCAAAACTCGCTAAAACCGGCGGGCTGAAGGTCTATTTGCGGGTAAATAACATGGGCCGGCATAATGCCGTCCAGTTTCTGGCTTAATGACAAAAACGGCTTTAAGTCATGGGCCCTAATTTGCTCCAGAGTTCGGTCGTCTTCGGGAATGGCAATGTGGGAATCCGCCTGAACGGAGCCATGCCCCGGGAAGTGTTTACCGGTACAGGCCATTCCGGCTTCGTGCATGCCTTCAATAAAAGACGACGCCAGTTTAGAAATTTCAGATGGCACAGCCGAGAAAGCGCGATCACCAATAACGTCACTGCAGTCGTCTACGTCCAGCACCGGTGCAAAGCTAATATCAATACCTACAGCCTGAACCTCTGCTGCCATTAGCCAGCCTAAATCGCGAGCGGCACGCTGTCGTTCGTCTTCGTTTTCTATTTGTTGCAGCGACCCCATAGCAGGAATAGCGCTAAAGCCTTGACGAAAACGCTGCACCCGCCCACCTTCGTGATCCACCGCAATGAGCAAAGGTTTGGCGGCGGCAGCTCGTGCCTCGCGTGTCAGTGTCTGTAACTGCTCTAAGGACGCAAAGTTACGTGTAAATAAAATAAGCCCGTTAACCGCGGGTGCCGCAAGAAGGTTTTTGTCGTCGGCAGTCAGCTCAGTGCCCGCAATATCTATCATTACTTGTGCCATAACAGCGGCTTTCTCGTTTGGTTATCAATAGTCAGCAGTTTGCCATGAGTTAAGTAAAGACGCCATGTTCCCCTGTTTATCTTTTCGCTCCTTATGCTAAATTAACATTTTTACAACAGAACAAGAGATGCAGTATGAGACTCGACAAATCACTTTTATATATAGGTATTACTCTGGCCCTTTCTGCCTGTGGTGGTTCAGATAGTGGTAATTCAGATAGCGGTGGTACGGACAATTCTGGTGGAACCAATAACGACGATGGTTACGCCTTTTGCTCGGTCGAGGACCAAAACCAGCGCTTTTTCGAATACATGAAGGACGACTACTTCTGGGCTGACCAACTGCAGGACAGCTTAGATCCAGAGGCTTTTGACGATGTGTATGCGGTACTGGAAGAACTGCGTGTACCGGAGGACCGGTACAGCTACATATTGACTGAAGAAGAGTACGATCAGCTGTTTGTCAGCGCTACCTACTACGGCTTTGGCTTCTCTATGGAACAAATTAGTGAAAGCCGCGTTAAGTTTCGTTTTGTCTATAACGACTCCCCTGCCGATGCCGCAGGCATTGACCGCGCCGATGAGCTTATCGCTATTGAGGGGGTAGCGGTTTCTGAGCTGCTTGCCAATGATGAGTTCGACGATGCGCTGGGCGCTAATGAAGAAGGACTGAGCCGCGAAATTACCTGGCAAAAGCCCGACGGCACAGAACAAACCGAAGTGTTAAGTAAAGTTGAAGTAGAAACCAATACCGTTATGGGCGCTCAAACTTACCAGCTGGACGGCGAAACCGTTGGCTACTTCACTTTAGACTCTTTCATTAACCGCACCGGCGACGACTTAAACAATGCCTTTGATTTGTTTGCAGCTGAAGGTATTAACCATTTAGTCATTGATGTTCGCTACAACGGTGGTGGTTTGATCCGCTACGCTAATCAGGCCGCAACTCAGGCGGCAGGCATAAATGTACAGGGTGAAACCTTTTTAGAGTACCGTTTTAACGAACAAAACAGCAGTAATAATCAGAGCATTGACTTTAGTCTGGTCGATGGCGTTGAACAACTTGATTTAGACCGGGTATTTGTACTGACTACCGGCAGCAGTTGTTCGTCTTCAGAAATCATTATTAATTCACTCAGTCCTCACATTGAGGTTGTTACTGTCGGTGAATCTACCTGTGGTAAACCGGTAGGTCAGCAGCCGGAAGAGTTGTGCGATAAAGTAACCTTCGCTATTAACTTTGAAACCGTAAACTCAGAAGGTGAAGGTCAATATTATGATGGTATTGCGCCAAACTGCTCAGTTGAGGATGAAATTGTTGGAGACTGGGGTAGCTCTGACGACCCACTCACGGCGGCTGCAAATACTTACATCAGCAGTGGCAGTTGCCCTGCAGCGTCAGCTAGCGCAGAAACGAAAAAGAGCGCTCAGAAGCGCTCTTTTGTAACACCTATCTACAATATGAAAGATAAGCGCGAGTCTATTCAATAAGAACTCGTATTGGCAGCGGTTAGTCTTTAACCGCTGCTTTTCTTATGTCACCTTTCGCCGTATAGAACTGATTATTCTCAATAATACCCGGCGCAAAGCTGTCTACACCAATAGCGGTTAAACGCAGCTCTTCGGTTTCAGCCAACTTCTTGGCAGTATCTTTGTCGACTAAGCCTTTTTGCAGTGCAGCATCCGCCAGTTCCTGACCGTTCAGGTTGGACGATAACTCACCGCGTTTTTGCGCTTTACGCAGTGTTTTATAAACCGACTTCATTTCCAGCATAGACAAGAACGCTTTTTCCATGTGCCCCGTAGAGTCACTGATGCTGTCTTTCCAGTAGCACAAGAAAGTGTGGCGGTCACGAGTAACACCCGGCTCCATCATGCTGGTGCTGATATTTTGTAAGATTTCATCTGACGGCTTTTTGAAGTGATTACCCAGAGGGAAAATCAGTATACGCATTACCCACGCCATAAAGCGGTTCGGGAAGTTGTCAAAGAAGCCATAGAAGGCATCCGCAATACTGTATAAATGGTGCTTAAGTGCGTAATGAACATACGGCAGGTCAGCCACCTGACGACCTTCGTCTTCAAATCGTTTAAGCACTGCCGAAGCCATATACAAGTGGCTTAAAACATCGCCTAAACGGGCTGAGATCATCTCTTTACGTTTTAAATCACCACCGAGCATAAGCATGGAAATATCCGACGCTAAGGCAAGACCGCGGCTCATACGGCCCAGCTTGCGGTAATAGTGCGCCGTTTCACCACTAACCGGTGACTCACCAAAACGAGCACCAGTAAGACCCAGCCACAAGCTACCAAACACATTACTGGCAGCAAAGCCAATATGCTTCAGTAACAGGCTGTCAAAGTCGCGCATACCTTCGTCTTCATTCGGGTTCGCCGCGGCCTGCATTTCTTTTAATACATAAGGGTGGCAGCGCGTGGCGCCCTGACCAAATATCATCAAGTTACGAGTCAGAATATTCGCGCCTTCAACGGTAATAGATACCGGTGTTGCCATGTACGCATGGCCCAAATAGTTATGCGGACCTAACTGAATGCCTTTACCGGCGTGAATATCCATGGCGTGTTCAAGTACTTCGCGCCCCATTTCGGTCATATGGTACTTGGTCATTGCCGTAACAACAGACGGGCTCTGACCCTGACATAGTGCAGAAATAGTCAGTCGGCGTGTTGATTCCAGAATGTAGTTGGTACCACCAATTTTACCCATTGATGACTGAACGCCTTCAAACATACCAATGGGCATACCAAACTGCTGACGAACGTAAGCATAAGCACCGGTCATGCGCTGAGTGACATGGCCTGATGCTGTAGCCAGAGCCGGCAATGAAATACCGCGACCAGCTGACAAGCATTCAACCAGCATACGCCAGCCTTTACCGGCGTAATCCGCACCACCAATAATCCAGTCCAGCGGAATGAAAACGTCTTTACCAAAGGTTGTTCCGTTAAGGAAAGCTTGGTTCAGCGGAAAATGGCGATCGCCAATTTCAATGCCTTTGTGCGAAGTAGGAATTAGCGCACAGGTAATACCAATTTCTTTTTTATTGCCTAAAAGCGCTTCGGGGTCATAGAGTTTAAAAGCCAAACCCAAGACCGTTGCAGACGGAGCCAGTGTAATGTAGCGCTTAGACCAGTTAAGACGAACACCGACAACTTCTTTGCCTTCATGCTCGCCTTTGCAAATGATTCCCTCATCTGGAATGGCACCCGCGTCGGAGCCAGCTTCCGGTCCTGTCAGTGCAAAACAAGGAATGTCCGTTCCGTCCGCAAGGCGCGGTAACCAGTAGTCTTTTTGCTCTTTTGTACCATAGTGAGTCAGTAACTCGCCCGGACCTAACGAGTTAGGCACCATGACCGATACCGCCGCACTGATAGAGCGGCTGGCAATTTTCGAAACAATGTAAGAGTTTGCCGCGGGCGTAAAATCCAGGCCGCCGTGATCTTTGCCAATAATCATGGCAAAGAAACGTTCTTTACGCAGGTAGTCCCAAACTTGTTTGGGTAAGTCACGGTCTTGTTGAACAATTTTAAAATCGTCCAGCATGTCCATGAGTTTTGCCAACTGGTTATCGACAAACGCCTGTTCCTCAGCGGTCAGTTTTGGCTCGGGCACGTCGAGTAACTTCTGCCAGTCCGGACGGCCACTGAACAGCTCGCCGTCCCACCAAACGTCACCCGCTTCCATAGCTTCGCGTTCGGTATCCGACATAGGCGGCAAAATACGCTTAAAAATAGCAAAAACCGGTTTAGTTACCAGGCTGCGACGGATATCTCCGACTGCAAACACCAGTACCACTAAAACCACTAACAGAATAAAAATTTCCATGGTTATCTCCAGTGCACCATCACAATAAAAGTGTAGTCAAATCTCGAACTTACAACGGCATCTTTACGCTTCTTCAAGCCCGCCGGAAACAAAAGGTATGAGCTGATCGATGACGTCCTGCGCCTCAACCTTTTTATTAAATTCCGACTGAGCAATTTCAATTAAAGCCTGCCCCGACACTTGAGCAAAAACGGCGGCGCCTAATATAAAGTGTAGACGCCAAAACATTTGTTGCTCGTCTAAATGTGGATTTGCCCGCTTTAACAGAGCTAATAAATGCTGCAATACACCACCAAACTCTTGCTGAGTATATTTGCGCAAATGCCCCTGAATTTCAGAGTAAGCAAAGCCTAGTAGTCTTAAAAAGATATCCGGCCCCTGCTTGTTGACCTCAGTTAACTTTGCCAAGGGTATTTTGAAACGCTTAAACAGTTCTTCTGTTTTTAACTCGCTTTGCTGTTCAGCCTGTTGCAGCTGCTCTTCCAAAACGGGCATAAAAACAACTAAATAGCGTGCCATTACCGCTTGAATAAGCGCTTTTTTTGAGCCAAAGTGATAATTGACAGAGGCAAGATTAACGCCCGCCTCCTGCGTGATTTGCCGTAAAGAGGTTTGCTCAAATCCATCTCTGGAAAAAAGCATTTCTGCGGCGTTGAGTATTTTCTTTTGAGTCGAAATGCGTGCTGCCATGAAATATATAAACGCATGATTTAAACATGCGTTTAATCTAATTCATGTCGTTTCAGCGTGCAAGTGTTCGCTGAATTTATTTTGATCTGCCGCGTAAACTTAATTGTATAGGACTTAATGCCGCCAATAATGACGGTGGAACAGAATAAGTACGGTCATAATTTCAAGACGACCGGCTAACATTGCGAAAATAAGCAACAATTTAGCACCGCCGTCCAGGCTCGAGAAGTTACCCGCCGGGCCTATAATTTCACCTAAACCAGGTCCAACGTTACCAACCGCCGAGGCAGCACCGGATATTGCTGTCAAAAAGTCGAGGTCAAATAGTGACAAACCCAGCGCTATAACGGCAATGAGAAGAAAGTACATAAAACAGAAAGCGACCATAGAGCCCAGTAACGAGTCGTTGACCCGGCGCTCCTGGTAGGTTTGAACACTCACCAGGTTAGGGTGAATTAACTGGCTAAACTGCTTTCTTAATAAAAGTTGTGACAACTGAAAACGGAAAATTTTCATGCCACCGGAAGTTGAGCCGGTACAACCACCAATAAACATCAAATAGAAGAACACCATTAACGACCAGCTTCCCCAGCTGCCGTAGTCTTCTGTTGCGTACCCCGTTGTTGTTACCACCGACACCACGTTAAAAGCGGTGTGCATTAACGCGTCGCCAAATTCCCGGCCTTTGACTATTTGCACCAAAGTAATCAACGCAATAGCAATAAGCAGGAAAGTTATAAACGCGCGTACCTGGGTGTCTTTCCAGAGCGGCTCAAAGTCTCTTTTCAACAACCGGATATAAAGCACAAAAGGTAGTGCCCCGGCCACCATAAAAATGGTGCCTGTTATGACCAGGAAAGGGGTATCAGAAAAGTGCCCAAAAGAGGCATCGTAGTTTGAAAAGCCCGCAGTGCCGATGGTTGTCATACCGTGAACAAAAGCATCGAAACTGCTCATTCCCCCAACTAAATACAAGCCAACCACCGCAGCAGTTAAAATAAGGTACACTCGCCCTATTGCCATAACCATATGGCTTGAGCGCGGCATGAACTTGCCCGACATATCGGATGATTCAGCCTGGAAAAGGCGCATACCACCAACTTGCAGGAAGGGCAAAATTGCCATCGCCATAACGATGATTCCAATACCACCTAACCACTGCAACATGGCGCGCCACAACAACACACTGGCGGGCAGATCATCCAGCCCTGAAATAACCGTTGCACCGGTTGTGGTAATAGCCGACATAGCTTCAAACCAGGCGCTTGAGAAATCGAGATAGGGCTTTGCAAAAATAAAAGGCAGGGTTGCAAACAAACTGGCTGACACCCAACATAACGATGTCAGCAAGAATACTTGTCGCGCTCTGAGTTTGGCGTCACCAACTGGCTGCAGAAATAGAACCAAGCCAACAACCAAGCCAATAATAGAGAGCGTTAAATAAGTCCACTGCTCTTTCTCACCGTTGACAACCGCCATAACGAAAGGTGCAAGCAATGCAATAGAAAGTAACGCAATCAATCCGCCCACCGCTTTTAGCAGTAGCTTAATGGGCTGTCGACTATCAAGCGGCGTTTGCCGTAAAGATTGATTGGTTTGCAATGACATAATGTCAGTTAGAAGTATCTAAAGGCGCAAATGACTTCACTAAGTCGTCAATGGCTTTCATTTGCTGTAAATAAGGCTCTAACGCATGTAAAGGTAATGCGCAGGGACCATCGCATTTTGCTTCATTGGGGTTAGGATGAGCTTCAATGAACAACCCAGCAATACCCAACGACATACCAGAGCGCGCCAGCTGTGCAGCCTGTGCGCGCCGACCATCGGCTGAGTCAGCTCTTCCTCCCGGACGTTGCAAGGCATGCGTAGCGTCAAAGATAACCGGCGCCATAGGCTTCATGTCATCCATGCCGAGCATATCGACAACCAGATTATTATAGCCAAAGCTTGAGCCGCGCTCACATAACATAAGCTTTTCGTTGCCGGCTTCTGCAAACTTTTTGATGATGTGCTTCATTTCATGCGGCGCAAGAAACTGTGGCTTTTTAATATTAACCATAGCGCCAGTTTCAGCCATGGCAACCACCAGGTCAGTCTGACGTGCAAGAAACGCAGGAAGCTGCAGTACATCGACCACTTCCGCTACCGGGGCCGCCTGATGTGGCTCGTGTACGTCGGTAATAAGAGGCACGTTAAACTGCTGCTTTACCTCTTCAAAAATGCGCAAGCCCTCTTCCAGGCCAGGTCCACGAAAAGAGTGAATGGACGACCGGTTAGCTTTATCAAATGACGCCTTAAACACATATGGAATACCCAGTTTGCTGGTTACTTCTACATAGTGTTCGGCAATTCGCAGGGCTAAGTCACGAGACTCCAGAACATTCATTCCGCCAAATAAAACAAAAGGCTTGTCATTTGCTATCTGAATGTCGCCAAGCTGTAATTCTTTGATCATCGTAAACTCCTGCGATTAGCTACCAACAACACGTAAGATCTGGCCTGCGAAGTACGCCATGTAAGTTCCCAGCGCATACCCCATTACCGCTAATAATACACCAACCGGCGCTAATGAAGGATGAAAAGCTGAGGCAACAACGGGTGCTGACGCCGCACCACCAACGTTCGCCTGACTGCCAACCGCCATATAAAACACGGGAGCACGCAACAGTTTTGCCACCAATAGCATCAAGCCGGCGTGAATGATCATCCAGATAGCACCAATTAAGAAGTACTTCGGGGTTTCCACAATTTTTGTGACATCCATATGCAGGCCAATACTGGCAACCAGAACATAGACGAAAACTGAGCCAATTTTCGAAGCGCCGGCAGCTTCCATTGACCGGGCCCGGGTAAAGGACAGCGCGATACCGCCCGCGGTTGCAAGCACAATCACCCAGAAAAATAAGCTGTCTAAACTAAATTTACTCAATGCCGGGTAATTCGTCGCTATTGCCGGTGCAATCCAGTCGGCTAATAAGTGCGCCAAACCCGCAACACCAAAACCAATAGCTAAAATGAGCATCAAGTCGCGTAAGCTGGGGTTTCTGACATGCTCGGCTTCATACTTTTCAACTCTGTGGCGAATATTGTCGATAGCCGATGTATCTGCACCTGTACGAGCGTCTATCTTCTTGGAATTTGCTGCCATATACAGCAATACTGCCATCCAGAGGTTAGCGACAATAATATCAACAGTGACCATGGCGGAAAAAATATCACCACCCACTTCATACACTTCTTTCATTGCAGCCTGGTTTGCACCACCGCCAATCCAGCTTCCTGCAATTGTTGTCATTCCGCGCCAGACAGCGTCAGGCCCTGCTCCGCCTATCATTTCCGGAAACACAGCAGAAACCAGTAGCAAAGCAATTGGACCACCAATAACAATACCAAAGGTACCGGTTAAAAAGAGAATAAGAGCCTTAGAACCAAGCCCTAAAACAGCTTTAACATCCAGACTTAAGGTCAGTAAAACCATACAGGCAGGTAACAGATAATCCATAGCAATATCGGTTACGGCTGTCTGGTTTCCGTCAACAATACCAAAGGTATTCAATAACGACGGCAGAAAATAACAAAGCAACAACGCCGGAACAAAACGATAAAACTTTTTGAAAGCCGGATGTTCACTGGTGTTGGTATAAAAAACGAAACCGAGAATCGCAAATAGTAATCCGGCAACAACTCCGTCGTTGGTAATTAACGCATTGGTTTGAGAAACAACAGATTCAGGCGCTAACATAAATATTCCCTTAAATTAACCGGCAATAAGTGCTTGTTTTGATATTGCAACGTGCAGCAGAAACGCTATCCAGCCACAGGCGCCGATAAATCCAAGCCAGCGAGCGCCAGCTGTCTTTCCTTTCATTGCCAGTACGCCAAAGCCAATGTAAGCAATAACACCTATCACTTTGTCTGTTAGCCAGGGAACCTGAATTGGGTACATACTTAAGCTCACCATGATACCAACGGCGCTAAGCAGCAATAAGGTGTCGTTAACGTGAGGGACTATTTTTAACCACTTCTTTTTAACTAATGGCGAGTCAATTAATTGCAGTACGAAACGGAATAAAAAAAGGCTGATCGAAATCAGCACAAACAAT
>JBNJGQ010000048.1:0-12576 GCA_051747845.1 Pseudomonadota bacterium | reverse complement strand
CCTACTTCTGACAAGAACGATATCAACTTAACATCTAGTACATTAACCTCGTCAGCTCTAGCCGGAGATCCCGAGGGAATAACACTTATTTTGGCTTTCTCTGGAGGCGGAACTCGAGCTTCTGCTTTGTCTTATGGTGTATTGGAAGAACTAAGGGATACCAATGTTATTATACGTGGTGAATCGACACGACTTTTAGATGAAGTAGATTTTATCTCATCAGTTTCGGGCGGCAGCATAACAGCAGCTTACTATGGGTTGTTCCGAGACAAAATCTTTTATGATTTCAAAGATAAGCTTTTAACGCGAGATTTGAAAGATCAAATAGTCTCAAGAGTTTTAAATCCCGTTCGCTGGTTTTCAAGTTTAGGAGTAACTGATCATACAGCCAGAGTATATTCTGAAGCTGGTTTCGGGGAATACACATTTGGTGACATGCTAGAAAAAGGTCCGCCCTATATAGCGATCAATGCCACAGACTTATCTCAAGGGGCTAGATTTTCTTTTCTACAAGACTACTTCAATTTAATATGCTCTGATCTATCTACCTTTCCCGTAGCCAGGGCAGTAGCCGCGTCATCAGCTATGCCCGTATTATTCGACCCTGTTGTGCTGAAGAACTACGATACATGTGATGTAACAGATTCCATTAACTTTCTATCCCGCAAGGTTACCACAGGAAGACACAGTGTTAGGAATACCGCATCTGCAGCAATTTCTTATTCCAATAAAGAAGAGCGCCCTTTCATTCATCTCGTCGACGGAGGAGTCTCAGACAATTTAGGCCTCAGGATTATAACTGACCCAGTTGAATTAGCAGGAGGTATAGTGAATTACCTCAAAATGATCCATGGAGGAGATAATTACTCGACTCCGCAACATTTTGCCATCATAGCCGTAAACGCATCTGTAAAAGCCAACTCAAGCATAGATAAGAGCTCGGTTCCTCCGTCAATGCGCCAAACATTAAGCGCAGTTACTGATGCGCAACTTCAACTGTATAACAACGAAACGATGGACTTATTAAAAGTAAAATTGAAGCATTGGGTTGATGAAAGTCAAACACTAGAAAAGCCTGTCGAAGCCCATTTAATAACAGTAGAACTAAAATCAGTGTCATCAAATCGTCTAAGTAGTCGACTCAATTTAATCCCGACAACTCTCGGCTTACCCGAAGAGGAAGTTGAGTTGCTTATTGGCACTGGCCGAAAACTACTAAGAGAAAATCCTCAATTTCAAAAATTACTAAAAAGTATCAGCTCTCATAAGGCACAATAAAAACAACTGAATATCGATACAAAAAATAAGCCCAGGGTTGATATTCCCTGGGCTTCCCCATTACAAGCCAATATCAAACATTAGCTGGCGCTTGTAGTGGCCTCCCAACGGGAGAACCGTCTCGTCAGCTAATTCTATTTCCTGGTATCGGCCTAGCTCCGACAGAAGCTTCCTCAATTGGTCGCGCTTTACGATGTGACTGCGATGGATGCGAATGAATCTATCGTCCAGTAATTCTTCCATATCAGATAGCGTTGCTCGATGCAGCACCCGTTCATTGCCAAAGTAGATCTTCACGTAGTTACCAAACGCTTCCACACGCTCGATTGATGCAACAGCAACAAAGCGAACCTCACCGGGACGCGTTTTAACGGCAATAATGTTTCGTTTTATGCTAGCCATAGTTAGTCCCTCTCCATGACCAAATCCGCATCAATGCTGTTACCACCAGCCAGCTGAATCGATGTTCGCCCCTTAATCGAGTAATCGTTGTAGATAGCGAATAGCAACGTCGTGCTAAGACCAATTGCTATAATTGCCGTTATCAACGATCCGGTTGATAGCGTACCGATAATACCAGAGCCCCACCCCAACGGATTCCAGAAGTTAGTGGCAAACACACCTGCTGACCCAATGGCTAAAGCAAAGGCACCGGATGATGCTGACTTTACTGTTTTCACGTCATCAGCCAACGAGGCACTTCTTACGGCAATTGTTTTATCCCGCCTTTCGATAGCTCGCTCAAGTTCTGATTTGGTGTGTACCACCGTTACGTCCGACATAAATGTTCTCCTAATTGACAGTTAATTAACCGCAGCCGTAACTGCCATTAGGTGATATAGGTTTGTGATTTCGTAAAATGATGGGTAATCTGGAGCAAACGGCTGATATATGGAAATATACCGTGCTCAAACTTGACCTACCCAACCCAAAATTTGAATCAAGTTATCGCGATTACATTGACGAACTTGGCGACGAGGAACGGTACCCTTTCCCGCTTGATTTCGATCACACTGATTTCCTTGGAATGCTAGATCGCATCGAAGGTTTCAGATCCGGTGAAACCGTTCCAGTAGGTATGGTAAGTAGTTCAACGTTTTGGATAATTGATAATAACGAAATACTTGGCTGTACCAATATTCGGCACACACTCAACGAACAAATAGAGCATGCCGGCGGGCACATAGGCTTAAGTATTCGACCTTCATACAGAAGCAAAGGGCTAGGAAAAATATTGCTCAACATGAGTCTCAACAAGGCACGAGAACTTGGCATTAACGAAGTTCACATTCATTGTCACTCGACGAATAGTTCATCGAAAGCAATGATAGAATCATGTGGAGGAGTACTAGATTCAACAGTTAAGGTGGGTGACGAAGAAATTAGTCGCTATTTAATAAGTCCGTCCAGGCGAGTCTTGACTTAAAGCTTATGGTCGGTACTTATAAACAGTAAAACCAACAAATGTTTAGTGCTGGGCAACGTACCTAATGTATAAAAACCTAAATCCTGACAAGGCGCTAATATGGCGAATTGTTCATCGAGATAATCTAGACTGGATTCTTGAACACGGTGTTTATGCGTCAAGCAGCAATCACCGGTCAGATGACTGGGTGAGCATAGGTAGTGATGAACTAATTGATAAACGGTCTCGACGTGAAGTCCCGATAGCACCGGGAGGAACACTGAGTGATTACGTTCCATTTTATTTCACACCATTTTCACCAATGCTCTACAACATAAAAACAGGCCGTGGCGGTGTGATTCAACGCAATAACGAAGAAATTGTAATACTCGTTTCTAGCTTGCATGACGTTCATCAGGCTGGGTTAAGCTATGTTTACACTGACTGTCATGCTTACTCAGCCTTAGCTAATTATTACAATGAGCCGGACTCATTATCGGAGATTGATTGGGAGCTGATTCAAAAGCGGGATTTTAAGAGAGCACCTGATGATCTTGGCAAGTTAGACAGATATCAGGCAGAGGCCTTGATACACCGACACTTCCCTACCTCGCTGTTAAAGGGTATTGTGTGCTTTAATGAAAGCGTAAAACAGTCAGCTGAACAAAAAGCAGACAAGCACGGTCAAAACCTAAAGATAATAGCTCGTTCGGAATGGTACTTTTAAATGTTAAATTTTAAGACAGGAAACCTCTTAGAGTCTGATGCTGAAGCCCTCGTCAACACCGTCAATACAGTCGGTGTCATGGGTAAGGGGATCGCTTTGATGTTTAAAGAACGGTTCCCTGCAAATATGGAAGCCTACGCTCGAGCTTGTAAAGAAAACAAAGTAGCCACCGGCAAAATGTTCGTTACCCATAGTAATGAACTGGTTAACCCCCAATGGATCGTCAACTTCCCTACCAAACAGCACTGGCGAGCCAAGTCGAAAATTGAATGGATCGATGAGGGGCTTAAAGATCTTCGAGCGTTCATTGTTAACAATAACGTTCGCTCTATTGCTATCCCCCCTCTTGGAGCTGGAAACGGCGGGTTAAGCTGGAATTCTGTTCTCCCATTGATTGAACAGCATTTAGCTGACCTGAGCGACGTTGATATTCAAATTTATCAACCAACAGAGCAGTACCAGAATGTCAGTAAGCAAACAGGTGTAGAGCAATTAACAGCAGCCAGAGCCATGGTTGCTGAGTTAATCAGACGCTATTGGGTACTTGGCAACGAATGCACTTTGCTAGAAGTACAAAAATTAGCATGGTTTCTGCAGCGTGCACTGCAAAAAGAAGGGACTGCTAATCCGTTAAAATTGGACTTCCAGCCAGAGAAGTTTGGCCCGTATGCCAACAACCTAACTCACTTATTAAACCGGCTAGATGGAAGCTATTTGCAATCTGACAAACGTATTCCAGATGCAAAACCAACAGATATCATTGCATTCAATGATAACAAACGCCAAACAGTGGAAGCTTACCTAAAAACTGAAGCCACGGAATACGATAGTGCATTGAGAAAAGCAACAGACGTCATTGAGGGATTTGAGTCGCCATACGGACTAGAGCTACTTGCAACCGTTGACTGGCTCATAACAGAAGGAAGTGTAGAGCCCAATCCTGAGAAAGTCCTTGCAGCATTACGTCAATGGCCTGCGGGCGAACAGTGGGCACAACGCAAACTCAATATGTTTGATCACAAGGCTATATCCGTAGCCCTCGATGCATTAAACAGTAAGTTGCATTAACTCAAACCTTTTTAACCAAGCAAAAAATAAAATAGGGGCTTACTAGGCCCCTATAGTTCCAACTCCACAAAGTCACGATCAACATCTTCTTGAGTAATCCCTATATAACGCAGCGTTACTGCCTCAGAGCTATGACGCAGCATTTTCATTACCCTGGCAATGTCGTTGGTGTTCTTATAAAGGTGGTAGCCGCGGGTCTTCCGCATTGAATGAGTTCCAAGTTTAATGCCTACCTCCTCCCCTATCGCCGCGAACGCCCGCGAAACGTAACGGCGGCTAATCGGGGCCTCGTCCAAACCTTTAGACCATTGATTCCGGTAGGACTGAAACAGGTAACAATGGTCTGGATGCTCTTCTTTAATCCGAGCAATAATCGACCTCGCTTTATCGTTCAATTTAATGGTTGCGTGTTTCGACGTCTTCCCCTCAACCAGAGTCAGACGCTCGTCGTTGATGTTTTCAAACTTGATAGACAGTAAATCTGAGATCCGTAATGCCAGGTTCAAGCCCACATCCCAAACGTCGGCAATTTGCTGGCCGTAAGTTCGTTTGAGAAGGTAGCTAATCAGCTTTACGGTATCCAGATCTTTAACCGCTTGTACTTCGGCCATGATCGAGTTCCTTTTTTGCTGTAAAACGTGATTTTGAATACTTAAGAGGGTATAAAGGGGGAAATAGCCCGTTTTTAGTGGGTTTGCTTGTTCCCGTTATTGTATTTTGGGAACAAGGAAATGTCCCGATGAATTAGCTTTATCCGTAACTATGATATATGCCTCAAATGATTTAAAGCGTGGGTGTCCTTGCTTGCCTTTTTGTCGCTCGAGCTTTGTGCTTTCGTATGCAAAATGCCACTTTATTTTAAATTTCAGCGTAAATTGAATTGGTAACAAGGAGCAAAGTTATGGATGAGCTACGCAGTATTTTCCATAAACAATATTGCCTCTTCGTTTCATCAAGCGCTCGCGGCCTCTCATTTTTTGTTTTTTACTTTTTTTTCAACCGATTCGCAGGTAAGCTAATTATTGAATAAAGTGAAAAGTAGCTAACATAGCTAAATGGAAGTAAGATTTATGTGAGGGTACTACTTGCAGAATTCAGTACACAGCCAGCCCTATGTTTTGGTGATTACGCCCTCATTGGACGTTGAAAGCTCAAGCGCGAAGTTGCCCTTCTCGCTAAAAACTTGTCGTGAAGGGATGCAGACCGGACGTTCCTTCTTTTATTTTAGAGATGTTCAGCAAGCCACTCCGCTCACTTTCACCGAAATTATTAAAAATAGCCATCAACGCATTAGTTTAAACGTTGAAGGGCAGACATTTCCTGTCAGTATTCAAACAGTAGCCAATCATGCTGGCGAGTCACGCCTTATCGTCCAAGTAAAAAAGCCAATTTCAAGTAACACGGATTATACAGAGCTCACTCATGAACAGCGCTTAAAAGCCATACTTGAGAGCACTGATGCTGGCGCATGGGAGTGGAACTATCAGACCGGCGAGCTCATTTTAAATGAACGCTGGGCAGAAATGGTTGGGTATACGCTAGAAGAGCTTGCGCCTGTTTCTATCGACACGTGGTTCAAAGTGCTTCATCCGGATGACGCCAAAATATCCGAGCGAGCCTTTCAGCGTCACTTTGACGAAGAAGACGCTTTTTATCACTGTGAGTTGCGAATCGTCCATAAAAACGGATCTACTGTCTGGATTCGCGACCATGGCCGAGTAGTCACATATACGGAGAATAATGAGCCAGAATGGATATGTGGCACCCATATAGACATTACAGGCTCAAAGTTACTTGAAAAGCGATTACGTGACAGCGAGAGCACATTAAGCCAGGCTCAAAGAATTGCCCGAATTGGGCATTGGAAGGCTAATTTTTCCACTGACCATCTTGAATGGTCAGAAATGATATACGAAATGCTCGGGCTGTCTCCGCAAGATACCGTACCGTCAATATCTTTGTTTAAGTCGCTTGTTCATCATGAAGATTTAAAGGCTGTTGAAGAAAGTGAGCAAAAAAGCTTGAAGACAGGTGAGCACGACATAACCCATCGTATGTATCGCGCTGATGGAGAAATTATTTGGGTACACGAAAAAGCGAAGATGTTGAATGATAAAGTCACTCTTGTAGGAACGGTGAAAGATGTAACTAAGCAAAAGCAGTTAGAAGAAAAGCTGCTCAAACAATCTCGCATTGACTACTTAACCAATCTGTATAACCGCTTTTACTTTCTTGAGCTGTTTGAACATCACCTCGCTATCTGGAAACGCTCAAAACAGCCAGTCTCTCTTCTCATTATCGATGTCGACAATTTTAAATTAGTAAACGATAGATATGGCCATATTGCCGGGGATAAAGTTCTGCAAGACATCTCGTCACAGCTTTCCAGCAGTACTCGTGAGTATGACGTCTGTGCACGAATAGGCGGTGAGGAGTTTGCTGTACTGCTGCCCGATACAAAACTTAAAGAAGCAGTATCTATTGCCGATAAGCTCAGAAATAAGATTAGCCACCACTCAACAGCAGTTGATAACTATCCAATAAAGTTATCTGTGACGATTGGTGTCTCATCTTTAGCTGACGAACGACCAGACTGGACGAGTATGTACAGCGCCGCCGACGCTGCCATGTATCAAGGGAAAAGCAGTGGTCGTAATACTGTTGTATCGGTTGACGAATAAACTTGGGGCCTCGTACTAAAGTTACTGTTAGCTCAACATAGAGGTATCTCAGTGATGAAAGTTATGGCTTACATAATTGAAAGGTAAACTTGATGAGAAATAATCAGCCGGTTACACAAAAAGAGTACAGGTTTCCAGACCATGAACGGTTAATCTCTTCCACCAATAAGCGTGGACACATTGAATACGTCAATGATGCTTTCCTTAAGGTAAGTGGTTTCGAAAAATCAGAGCTTATTGGTCAGCCTCACAACATTGTTCGTCATCCAGATATGCCGCCTGCTGTTTACAAAAGCATGTGGCAAACTATCAGCCAAGGAAAGCCCTGGATGGGATTAGTGAAAAACCGCCGTAAAGATGGCGACCATTACTGGGTAAGTGCTTACGTTACTCCTATATTTGAGGATGAAGTCATTGTTGGTTATGAGTCCGTCCGTGTTGCCGCCACTGAGGAACAAAAGCACCGTGCGACTCGGGTTTATAAACGATTGAGAGATGGCAAAACACCGTTCCCTGTTTCTGCCTATTTGCGTTATTACAGCCAAGAAAACAGGCTTGCATTATTGCTGTCACTACTAGCTGGTTTATTTTCTTATTTCACTGTTAATTTGATAGCCGCTCTCGTCGCGCTAACAACCGGGATACTTGTTACTTGTTTGTCAATATTCTCGTCACAGCGCTCTTTGAAAGAGCTTATCAATCTCAGGCCCGATGCTTTTTGCGAAGAATTAACCGCATACACTTACTCTAAGGATGGCGGTGCAAAAGCTCGGCTTGAAATGATGATACGAAGCGAGGCTGCAAGGGCCCAAACGGTTATCACCCGCTTAGACGACTCGGTGTCGGCTTTATCCAGTATCGTCAGAGCCACCCGAGAGCAAGCCGATGCTAGTAACGCTCTCATCGATGAGCAGAATAATAAAACTCAGGATGTTGCATCGGCGATAAACGAAATGTCAACGTCAATTCAGGAAGTCGCAAATAGCGTTGAAGATAACGCCAGCAAGTCGGAACTGGCCGCTAACAATGTGGATACCGGTGTTTCAGTTGCAGCAGAGGCACTACAGGCAATTAATGAACTCAATAACTCAGTCAGCAGTATCGCCGAAACAGTCGAGGAGCTCTCAGTGTCTACGGATGAAATAGGTAAAGCAGCCGATTTAATAACGACAATTGCAGAGCAAACCAACCTTTTGGCTTTAAACGCGGCAATCGAAGCGGCCCGTGCTGGAGAGCATGGCCGAGGGTTTAGCGTCGTAGCCGATGAAGTTCGCTCACTTGCTACAAAAACCCGCTCTTCCACAGAGAGTATTCATAAAACCATTGATAACCTGATGACAAAAGCTGAAAATGCAGTCGCGGTCTCTAAAACAGGTGAGCAAGCCGCCAAAAAAGGTGTCGAGATGGTCGGTAGAACAGAAAGTGCCTTAGAGGAAATACGCCAGGCAATACAGTCGATAAACGAAATGACAATTCAAATGTCCTCCGCTGTCGAGGAGCAAAGTAACGTCGCAGAGCATATTAACCAACAAGTTACGGCCATAGCTGATAGCTCACGAACAGCCAGCGACAATGCAGCGGAAACATCGCGCTCGAGTGAGCGACTGGAAGAAACAACCGATCAACTTTATAAACTCATACGCCGATTCAGCAGTAAAAACTAACTTTATGAATGACTATTCAGATTGGCCTGTATCACCAGAGAAGCTACTTGCTGAAACTCAGCACTTAACTAACAGTGGAGTTTGGTGCCTCGATACCGGCACACAAAGACTCTATTGGAGTGATAGTACTTATGCCTTGTTTGAGCGAGAACTTTTTAACCCTCCAACGGTCGACGACGCAGTTAGTTATTACGCCGAGCCCGACCGCCTGAAAATTAGTGAGGCAATAGAACACGCTATAGACAATAACGAAGCATGGTCTGTCGAAGCAAAAATCATTACAGATAGAGGCCGGAAGAGACACATCAGGACCTGCGGTCATCCCTACAAGCTCGATAACGGAGCGTACTTACTATTTGGTTCAATTCAGGATATCTCACAGAGCCATTCAAACTTGCTTGCGTTGAAACAGCGCACTAAATCGCTTCATGCCATATTAGACAACCTCGTAGATGGTGTTATAACCATTGATGAGAAAGGTATCATACAAGGTTTTAGCAAGCCCGCTGAGCGTATTTTTGGGTATAAAGCTGATGAGGTTGTCGGACTCAATGTCAAACATTTAATGCCTCAACCATACAGACGTGAGCACGATCAATATCTTGCGAACTACCAAACAACGGGTAAACGAAAAATTATTGGTGTTGGTCGGGAAGTTACAGCTTTGAGAAAAAATGGTGAAGAGTTTCCAATCGATCTCGCCGTTTCAGAAACAGAGACAGAGTTAGGAACACGCTTTATTGGGATGATCCGGGACATAACACAACAAAAGGAAGCAGCAAAACAAATAGAGTTCTTATCACACCATGATGGACTAACGGGCCTCCCCAACCGTGCCCGGCTCCTGGAGCAGACAGAGGTGTGGTTGAAAAATTCAGAAATAACCATTGCCTGTTTGAACATTGACTACTTCAGACGCATTAATTCTGTTTTGGGTGAAGATATTGGTGATCAGGTCATTAGGTCTGTTGCTGAGCGGATAAAATCCGCAGTCGGTGAACATGCGATGGTGGCAAAAGACTTAGCTGACCGGTTTATTATCGCCTGTGCTTGCCCGCCTTGTGTTAAAGAAGACATATTACAGAGCATTGAAGATTTAGTAGAAACCATTCGTGACCCAATAATAGTCGACACGTGTAGCAACGCAATTTACGTCACTATAAGTGCCGGCGTAGCAAATCTTACCAAAGATAATAATGCTAAAGATGCGTTAGTTAATGCCGAGTCCGCTCTTGAGCGGGCAAAACGTCAAGGACGAAATCGAAGCTGTATTTATCAAGATACGATGCTATCGAACCTCCGCTATGAATACAAGATTGAAACGCGACTACAAGAGGAATTAAACAAGCTTAAACTCGGGCAAAACGTTGGGTTTGAGTGTTGGCTGCAGTCCAAGGTGAACCGGAAATTTGAAGCTTGCGGTGCGGAAGCACTAATAAGATGGCGATATCAAGGGCAATTAATTAGACCCGATGAGTTTATTCCATTAGCTGAACGTCTTGGCCTTATTGTCGATATCGGGTTTTGGATGCTGACACAAGTTGCAAGCTTAATAAGCACGACTAATCTACCAATTGCTTTAAATGTCAGTCCAAAAGAGTTTCTGGAACCAGGTTTTCCAGAAAAAGTAATCCGCGTCATGAGAGAATCTAACGCATCTTTCAAAAACCTGATCATAGAAATTACGGAAAACCTTTTGCTGCATGACCATACTCAAGTTTTATCGATAATGAAGACGTTAAACCAAGTTGGCATTCAATTCTCTATTGATGATTTTGGCACTGGTTATTCAAATTTAAGACGACTTCAAATATTGCCGGTCTCAGAACTAAAAATAGATAAAGAATTCACGCAAAATGCATTCCATAGTGAACGTGACCGCAACTTACTAGACTCAATTGTATTAATGGCCAAAAAGATGGGTGTTAAAATTGTCGCAGAGGGCGTTGAAACAGCTCTTCAAGCAACTTACCTGAAAGACAGCGGTGTTGACTTGCAGCAAGGTTATTATTTTGCGAAACCTGTCTCGAGCGAGTTATGGACTCGCTCCTGACTAGGTATTCAGATTACTTGAGTCTCACCAACTCTAACTATCAAATAGACAAGGTTTGCAGTCGCAGTCCCCTTTTATTCTCTCGCCAAGACAGTACAGGCAACACCAAAGTTACGACATTACAGTAACGATTTCATCTGTTCCAAATAATCTCCCCACCACTGCATCAACTCACGACGACGTTCTAAATAATCCGCACGGTTATAAGCACTTCGCACTTGATTAGGATCGCCATGCGCCAACGCTGATTCGATCAGGTCAGGATCTTTTCCCTCTTCGTTCATAATGGTGCTGGCTAAGGCCCGTAAACCGTGGCTAACGAGTTTATCTTGGTAACCCATGCGTCTTAACGCCATATTGGCCGTTTGGCTGTTAATGGCCGTTTGTGGCTTTCGCAGTGAGATAAATATATGTTCGTACTGCTCGCTTACGCTCTTCATGTTCTCCAGTACTTTCAATGCCTGTTCACACAGGGGGACGGTGTGCTGGCGACGCTTTTTCATCCGTTCAGCCGGGATAACCCAATTCACTTGTCCATCATCAAGCCATTGGATCTCGCTCCATTTAGCGCCAGCAGCCTCGGATGGCCTAGTCATCGTTAGCAACTGCCACTTAATAACTTGGCGAGTAATATACGTAACATTTGTTTCGTGGAGCTTTTTTAAGAAGTCAGGAAGCTCTTTTGCTGTAATTGTCGGTAAATGCTGCTTTTTAGGTTTTTTAAACGCAGATTTAATGGCAACGATTGGATTTCCAGTGATTAAGTTCTTAATGACAGCGTAATTCATTATCTCGCTTAATCGTTGAATCACACGCTTTACGGTTTCTAACCGTCCTGTTTTCTCAAGCGGTCGTAACACATCAATTACCGTTTGAGCGCTTATCTGGCTAACCGGCGTTTCACCTAAACGGTTAAATACATGTAGCTCTAACGACCGCCAAATATCGTCGGCGTAGTCAGCAGTGACCTCGCTCTTTTTAATCTCGAACCACTCTTCAGCGACTTTTCTCAAAGTCGCGTTCTCTGAATAGCGTTGTGCCGCCTTTTCTTCCTCTCTGGCGAACTTAGGGTCTACTCCTTCAGCAACTTGACTTCTAGCAGCTTCTGTAAACTCACGAGCTTTTTTAAGGCTCACACCGGGATAACTACCCAACCCCATGTTCACGCGTTTTTTGGTAATAGGGTGAATGTAATTGAAGTTCCAAAGCTTAGAGCCATTGACTCTCACTCGCAGCTGCAAGCCCTTCCCATCGGACTTAACGTAGTCCTTTTCTTTTGGTTTGAGTTGTCTGACGGCTGTATCCGTAAGCCCAATAGTCGAGCGCGCCATAAGCAGATCTCCCTTTGATGTATTCCAAAGAGTTTATCCCAAATCGCTTGGAATACAAATTGGAATACTAAAAACTCAGGCTGACACTAATTTTCTTGGGATAAAATGGGAAAAGAAATACCTGTGAAAGCCTTATTTGGCGTAGCTTATAAAGAAAAAAGGGGATGTCGTGAGACATCCCCTTTTATGGAATTGGTGGAGCTGGCGGGAGTTGAATTAAAAAATTGCTCTATCATTTCAAATGGTTACCTTCTAATTTGTCATTTCCGCGATTGCAGTAATACTTTGCTCAAAGTATTTGCCTAAATGACTGACTCTCTTTTCGAATGACTCTGAAAACGCTTGTACATTTTTATCGTCAGGATCTAC
>JBNJGQ010000047.1:0-12856 GCA_051747845.1 Pseudomonadota bacterium | reverse complement strand
AAAAAGCGTCATTCTCATACAGGCGGCGTATCGCCTGCTAACTTTGAAAAGGCGTACTTTGAGAATCTACAGACTGTCTAGTGAAAGCTGGGAAGTCCAGTGACCAACACCGCACCTGATGTGAACATCAGGCTACGGGCTGCAACCTCAGCGCTCGCTACTAAGCCACAGTTTGAACAATTCAACAAAACGCTCCAGCTGTTCGCGGCTGACATCCAGATGGCACACCAACCGCAGCTTTTGGCCGCCGGGCAGTTTAATGTCGTGTTCTGCCATCAGTTCCCGCAAGCTGTCCGCCGGTAAACTGTCTGATAGCTCGACAAAGGTCATGTTGGTACCGGAATAGCGGACTTTGGCTTCGGTACCTGCCAGCAACTCAGAAAGTTGTTCAAACAACCATTTCGCGTTGTCGTGATCTTGCTGTATACGCTCAAACTGATGCGTTAACGCGTAATCAATGGCTACGGCAATAAACCCGGCCTGACGCATACCGCCGCCCACCATTTTGCGCCAACGACGCGCGTGGGCGATCAAGTCTTTCGAGCCGGCCAGCAGTGAACCAATAGGTGCGCCCAGACCTTTTGAACAGCACAAAGACACACTGTCGAAAGGCGCGGCAAGTTCCGCCATGCTGCGTCCGCTGGCAATAGCGGCGTTGGGTAAACGGGCGCCGTCTAAATGCATGGACAAACCATTCTGGTCGGCCAGAATACGGGCTTTATCAAAATAGTCCTGGTCTATTAACTGCCCGCCGTGGGTATTTTCAAAGGCCAGCAAGCGGGTGATAGGAAAGTGTGGGTCGTTGGGTTTTATACGCTTTTTTATAGTCTCCAGCGATAAGGTTCCGTCCGCTTCCACTTCTACCGTCTGTGGCACTATACTGCCTAAAACTGCAGCGCCGCCGGCTTCGTAGCGGTAAGTGTGATACTCCTGACCGACAATGTATTCTTCGCCGTTGCGACAGTGGCTCATTAACCCCAGTAGGTTACTTTGTGTACCGGAGCTGCACAGCAAAGCATCTTCTTTACCGAGCAATTCAGCCACGCGCTTTTCCAGCGCGTTAATTGACGGGTCTTCACCATAAACATCATCACCAACGGTCGCTTCGGCAATGGCGGCACGCATTGCAGCGCTGGGAAGGGTTACGGTATCACTGCGTAAATCCAGCATAACAGCCTCATTTTGGGGTTAGTTATAACAACTATCATCCGGTTCTAAGCACAAGGTTGTTTAGCGAGCTCAGGCAAGGGATAATGGTGTAATATTGAACCAGACACTCGACAACAAAGCGAGCCAATATGAAAGTTTTTAATAATGTAATAGAAATGGTTGGTAACACGCCAATGGTGAAAGTCACCAATATGGATACCGGCCCGTGTGAGCTGTATTTTAAACTTGAACTACAGAACCCCGGCGGTTCTATCAAAGACCGGATTGCGGTGGAAATGGTTGAGCAGGCCGAAAAGCAGGGCAAATTAAAGCCGGGCGATACTATTATTGAAGCGACGGCCGGTAATACCGGACTGGGGCTGGCATTAGTCGCGTCAAGCAAAGGCTACCCGCTGAAAATTGTTATGCCTGACAAAATGAGCCAAGAAAAAGTGAATAACCTGCGCGCTATGGGTGCCGAAGTGGTACAGACGCGCTCCGACGTACAAAAAGGCCATCCTGAGTATTATCAGGATATGGCAGCACGCATGGCGGAAGAAAACGGTTACTACTATGTAAACCAATTTGAAAACCCCGCAAACGTCGATGCTCATTACAAAACCACAGGTCCGGAAATTTGGGAGCAAATGGAAGGTAACCTTGATGCGTTCGTTTGTGGTGTTGGTTCTGGCGGAACCTTAACCGGTGTTGGCCGTTATTTACGCGAACAAAAAAGCGATATCGACTTAGTGCTGGCTGATCCGGCAGGCTCTATTTTAGAACCACTGGTTAACCGTAACGAAGAAGTGGAAGCGGGCAGTTGGTTGGCCGAAGGCATTGGTGAAGATTTTATCCCGACCATTTGTGACATCAAATTAGCCAATACCGCGTTTGCCATTTCTGATAAAGAGGGCATGCAAACCGCGCGTAAAGTACTGGAAAAAGAAGGCGTTATGGTGGGTTCATCAAGCGGTACTTTAATTGCAGCGGCGCTGCGTTATTGCCAACAACAAACCGAGCCAAAACGCGTTGTGACGCTAGCTTGTGATACGGGTAACCGGTACCTGTCCAAGTTGTTCAATGACGACTGGATGCGTGAGCAAAACCTGCTGTAATACTTGTTGTAAATTAAGGAACCTGAATCATGGCAAATGAAAAAACAATGAAATTCGCGACGCGCGCCATTCACGGCGGGCAGTCTCCTGAGCCGGTAACAGGCGCGGTTATGCCGCCAATTTTCACCAGCTCAACATACGCACAGGAAAGCCCGGGTCAGCACAAAGGTTTTGAATATTCGCGCTCACATAACCCGACGCGTTTTGCCTGGGAGCGTTCAGTTGCTTCTTTAGAAGGTGGCAAGCAAGGTCTGGCTTTTGCGTCTGGTATGGCGGCAACCTCGACTATTTTGGAGTTATTAGACAGCGGCGACCATATCGTTGCTATGGATGACTTATACGGCGGTAGCTTCCGCTTATTCGATAAAGTGCGCGGACGCTCTGCTGGCCTGAAATTCTCTTATGTCGACTTAGCTGATTTAAGCGCAGTGGAAGCAAGTATTCAGGACAACACCCGCATGATCTGGGTGGAAACGCCAAGCAACCCGATGCTGAAACTGGTCGACATTGAAGCTATTGTAAAACTGGCTAAGAAAAAGAATCCGGACATTATTGTGGTGGTGGACAACACTTTTGCCACGCCGTTTAACCAGCGTCCGCTGGAAATGGGCGCCGACATGGTTATGCACTCGGCAACCAAATACCTCAACGGTCACTCTGATATGGTTGGCGGTATTGCGGTTGTTGGCGACAATGACGACCTGGTCGAGCGCATGCTGTTCTTGCAAAATTCTGCAGGTGCTATTGCAGGTCCGTTTGACTCGTATTTGGCATTGCGCGGTGTGAAGACGCTGGCTTTGCGTATGCGTCATCACAACGAAGCGGCAATGGAATTAGCCAAGTGGCTTGAAGAGCACCCGAAAGTTGAAAAAGTCATTTACCCCGGGCTTGAAAGTCACCCACAGCACGAGTTGGCTAAAAAACAGATGCAGGGCTTTGGCGGTATGATTTCTATTCTGCTGAAAGGTGATTTAGAAGCGGCGCGCAAGTTCCTGGAGTCGGTAGAAGTGTTTGCACTGGCGGAAAGCTTAGGCGGTGTTGAGTCATTAATTGAGCATCCGGCTATTATGACGCATGCTTCGGTACCGAAAGAAAATCGTGAGAAGTTAGGTATTTTAGACAACTTTGTTCGCGTGTCGGTTGGTATTGAAGATCTTGACGATCTGAAAGCAGACTTAGATAAAGCGCTTAATGCATTTTAATCGTTGTTAGCGATTAAAATTATAACGCTTAATATAAAAAACCGGCCTTTTGGCCGGTTTTTTGCTTTTACTTTCAACGATTTATACAAAGTTTTACACTTTCGTCATAATTCAGTAGTCTTTACCTATCAGCAAAAACTGATCTAAAACAAAAATAAAAACGCAAAAGCGTTGCATAAATAACGAGAAGGAAAGACTTATGCTATTGAGCCTCATGGTACTCCAAGGACTCGTAGCCGCTCTATTGTTTTACACTTTAGTGGGCCAGCATCAGAAAAAGCCACTGTGGAATTTGCTGGCGGTTTTAACCGCGGGTTTCATTCCTCCGGTTAACTGGGCGCTTTTAGTGTTCGCTATTGGTGTCAGAATGTGGCGTCGTTCGCCGCAAACCAGTGCATCACAAAACATCGCGGCAAAACTCAGTCATTAAGAATGAAGGCAATTTAGCAGTATGTCAGATACAACCAATGTACGACCCTTTCATTTAGCCATTCCTGTCAGCTCACTCGATAATGCCCGGGCGTTTTATGGTGATGTGCTTGGGCTGTCACAGGGACGCAGCAGTGACGAATGGATAGACTGGAACTTCTTTGGTCACCAGTTTGTTACTCATGTAGCGCCCGACGTCGCCGGCGTAAAGAATCACAGCGGCGTTGATGGTCACTCAGTTCCCGTTCCGCACTTTGGCGTCGTCTTATTGCGTGATGACTGGGAGGCACTGGCAGAACGAGTGAAAGCCGCGGATATTGAGTTTGTGATAGAGCCCTATATTCGGTTTAAAGGTAAACCGGGTGAGCAGGGCACTATGTTCTTCTACGATTACTGTGGTAACGCGCTGGAATTCAAAACCTTTAACAACGACAGTCAAATATTCGCAACCTGAGCTTTTGCAACCCGATTGACTACTGGCGCAGCTTTGCCTCTTCCGGCTGCGCGGCAACGTTACCACCACTTAGCACCAAGCCTACTCGTTTGCCTTCAAACAACTCTTTATTTTCTATGACCGCCGCTAAGGCAATGGCGGATGATGGCTCAACGATGATTTTCAGATGATGCCAAATCAGCTGCATGGCGCTTAGGGTGTCTTCATCCTTCAAGACTAATATATCGCTGATACGTTGCTGAATAATGGCAAAAGGCAATTCACCTATTTGTGTCAGTAAGCCATCGCACAGGCTTTTTGCGGGTAATGCCGATTGCCGCTCTCCGGCTTTTAACGATAAAAAGGCGTCATTCGCTAATTCGGGCTCGGCACCAAATACCTGTATTTCGGTACCGTCACAGGCAAGACAGGCGCCTGAAAGCAGACCTCCGCCGCCCAGTGGCGTTATTACCGCGTCCAGTGCGTCCGTTTGCTCCAGTAACTCAAGTGTTGCTGTGCCCTGACCAGCAATAATGTCGGCATGATCATAAGGCGGTATAAAGTGACTTTCGCCTTCTTTTTGCCACTTGGCAACAATGGCTTCACGCGCGGCCATACCCGGTTC
The DNA here is from genome assembly GCA_051747845.1 of Pseudomonadota bacterium. Classification (GTDB taxonomy): domain Bacteria; phylum Pseudomonadota; class Gammaproteobacteria; order Enterobacterales; family Alteromonadaceae; genus Idiomarina. Next base: position 7,903 of record JBNJGQ010000047.1, on the reverse strand, counting down.
TATGTCGGTAATTTCAGCACCCCCGGCTTCAATATTTTGTCGTTTAATTGCAGGTGCATTGGTGGGTACACCCACTTTTACGTTTACACCCAGTGCTTTACCTGCATGGGCTAATGCTGCACCGTGGTTGCCGGAAGACACGGTGATAACCCCTTGCCGGCGTTGCTCAGGGGTCAGTTTAAGCAGAGCGTTAGTGGCTCCGCGAAACTTAAAGGCACCGGTACGTTGCAAATTTTCACATTTGAAAAATAATTCGCAGCCCAGCTGCTGATTTAACGCAGGGTTAGTCAGCACAGGCGTTTTGACGGTATAGCTATTGATTCTCTGCCGGGCTTGCACAACATCGGCATGGCAGGGGAGCGATAACTTCGGCATAATACGGGCCCTTAACGAATAAAACGACACAGTGATAAGCATACACTGTCTGGAGCCGGAACGTGAGTCAACTCGATACCTTTCAGCGCATACGCGAACTGCCGCGTGAACAGCAAATTGTTATGGCGTTATACCTGTGCGAACGTATGGTTCCTAATTACGACTTTTTTCATCAGTTAACCGGTTTTGGTGACAGCAAACCCTTGCATGGCACCTTAAACGCCTGCTGGGATTGGGTGGCTAACCCGAAGAAAACCAAAGTAAACTTTGCCCGCTGGCAGGAAAAAGTGGACGAACAGACGCCCAGTGAATATGGGCACGATATGTTGGGTGTTTATCCGGCAATGGATGCCTGCACGGCGTTGAGTACTTTGTTGCAGGGTCTGCTGGATGATAACGCATCGAACTTCCTGGATGTGGCGAAAATATCTCAGGCCAGTGTGGCGAAGTTTATTGAATTAAATGACGCCGAAGAAGTGGGTACCGAGCAGTTAAAAAAGCACGTTCAGAACCATGAATTAATGGAATACGAAGTTGCTATTCAGCAGGCCATGATCAACTTTCTTGAACAACAGCCTGCGGTAAACAGGGCTCTGGTGAGCCAGTTAAAAATGATGCTCACTGATGAGGGGGTGTCGAACCTTGGTCTGGCTTTGGACGCTGAAGAATAGACAGCCAGGCGAAAATACCAAAGGCCAGAATTTGCCAGCTGTCGCCTTTGCGCCAGGGGAAGACTTCTTTCATAGTGGCAACAAAAATACCAAGCAACAGCAGGTGAGTAATAACCATAACGGCCAATAACAAACTCAGCAAACCAATGGACTGAGTGCTGAGTTCGCCGTTTGCACCTGCAAGCAGAGCGAAAAGACCCAACCAAATAACGGCAAAAACAACTTTGCCGGCAACAATAATAACTTTCATGCTATATCCTTAGTCAGTAAGCGAAAGCAAACTTGTCCGTGAGTTTTCTCTTTGGTCACACGCCAGTTTGCGGGTAATTTCAATGGCCATTCTTTTTCTGTTTCCAGATACACCTGATTGTCGGCTGCCAGCAAGTTACCTTCGTCCAGCAGTTTTAATGTTTTATCGGCCAGTCCTTCACGAAACGGCGGGTCTATAAAAACAATGTCGTAGGCTTCAGAGGATTGAGTTTGCAGCCAGTCGAGCGCGTTATGAGTAACAACCTCAATGTTCTGGCTTTTTAACAGGCCAATGTTTTTCTGTAACTGCTGACTGACCGCTTTTACGGCCTCTATCAGAGTAACCTGAGCGGCTCCACGAGATGCCGCTTCGAAACCTAAGCTGCCACTGCCGGCAAATAAGTCCAGCACCCGGGCGTCGGTAATGTCCCACTGCAGCCAGTTAAACAGGGTTTCGCGTACTCGGTCCGTGGTAGGCCGTAAGCCCGGGCTGTCGGCAACGGGTAAACGCCTGCCGCGCCATTGTCCGCCAATAATCCGATAGTCGCCGCTGGCGCTTGTCTGGCGTTTTTGTCTCACTCTGTGGCTTCCTTTATTCAGACCGTCGTCAGTTTGTTAACAGCATGGTAAACTAAAGCCTATAGTTTAACGATTCCTGCGTGTCAGTTCCAAGGAAACCAATATGTCGATGTTTTCGCTGTTTAAGAAAAAGCGTAATGAGAAGGCGCCCGAGGCCGAAGAGAAAAAAGAAGATGCGGTAGTAGAAGAACAGGAGCAGCCAGAGCCTGAATCAGAATCTGAGCCTGAACTTAAACCTGAATCTCAGAACGAGCCAGAACCAGAAAAAACCGAGACACGAGAAGAATTACCCAGCGCGGCAGAAGACTGTGCGCAAGTTACGGCTGAATCGCATGCGGCAAAATACGCGCCGGAAGCAAAAGAAGCAGCTCAGCCTGAAGTGGTTACCGAGCCTGAGCCCGCAGTTGAACCAGAGCCAGAATCAGAAACTAAATCCGAAGCTCAGCCAGAACCAACCGAAGTCACACCGAAAGAGAAGGGTGAGAAGAAAGGTTTTTGGGCACGCCTGACCCAGGGCTTACGCAGAACCTCGGGTTCTATCGGTTCAGGTCTTATTGGCGTATTCCGCGGTAAGAAAATTGACGACGACCTGTTTGAAGAACTTGAAACTCAGTTACTCATGGCGGATTTGGGCGTCGCCACCACCACCAAAATTATCGATAATCTGACAAAACAAGCCGACCGTAAGCAGCTAAAAGACGCCGAGGCCTTGTACGAGTTATTACAAGAGCAGTTAGCCGAAATTCTAAAGCCGGTCGATAGACGCCTGGAAATACCGGAATCTGATTCTCCTTATGTGATTTTAATGACGGGCGTAAACGGTGTGGGTAAAACCACCACGATTGGTAAGCTGGCTAAGCAATTTAAAGCCGAAGGTAAGTCGGTGATGCTGGCCGCTGGTGATACCTTCCGAGCTGCAGCTGTGGAACAGTTGCAGGTGTGGGGCGAGCGTAACGACATTCCGGTTATTGCTCAGCATACCGGTGCCGACAGCGCCTCGGTTCTGTATGACGCGTTGCAAGCCGCCAAAGCCCGCGATGTTGATGTACTTATTGCGGACACCGCCGGGCGTCTGCAGAATAAAGCCAACTTAATGGAAGAGCTGAAAAAGCTGGTTCGGGTTATGAAAAAACTTGACCCGCAAGCGCCTCACGAAGTGATGCTGACGCTTGACGCCGGTACCGGTCAGAATGCCATTAGCCAAGCGAAACTCTTTACTGAGGCAGTAGGCGTTTCGGGTATTGTTATGACCAAACTCGATGGCACCGCAAAGGGCGGGGTGATTTTCGCTGTCGCAGACCAGTTCGCCATTCCTATTCGCTATATTGGTGTGGGCGAAAGTTTAGAAGATTTACGGCCTTTTGTGGCAAAAGACTTTATCGCGGCGCTATTTGACCGTAACGTAGACGAATCAGAAGAAACAACAGCGAGTTAAAGATGATCCGCTTTGAGCAAGTCAGTAAAACCTACCGTGGAGGCCATCAGGCGCTGAGCCATGTGGACTTTCATGTGCAGCCGGGTGAGATGGCCTTTTTAACCGGTCATTCCGGAGCGGGTAAAAGTACGCTGCTCAAACTGATCAGTTTAATGGAGAGGCCAACCGCAGGCAGAGTGCTGATTAACGGGCATGATTTGCGAAAAATTAAGCCTTCGCAAGTGCCTTATGTGCGTCGCGACATTGGTATGATTTTCCAGGATCACCGCTTGTTGATGGATAAAACCGTGTTCGATAACGTTGCGCTGCCGCTTATTATCGAAGGTTACAGTGTTCAGGAAGCGCGCAAGCGTGTTGTTGCCGCGCTGGAAAAAGTGGGTATAGCCGACAAAGTGAAGCATTATCCACAAATGCTGTCCGGTGGTGAGCAGCAACGTGTTGGTATTGCCCGCGCTATTGTTACTAAGCCACCCTTGCTATTGGCCGATGAGCCCACCGGTAATCTTGACCCTAAGTTGTCGATGGAGATTATCCGTCTGTTTGAAGAGTTCAATAAAGTGGGTGTTGCCGTGCTCATAGCGACCCACGATCTGGGCCTTATCGCGCGTTTACGCTACCGTACTTTAACCTTAAAAGACGGGCGCATGATTAACGATGGCCTGGAGGACAGTGAACTATGAGTTTATTGTTCCGTAACCGCAGTATAGAAAAGGGCGCAAGTAACCGCGGACGTTTACCCTGGTGGCGGCGGTTAATCATGGTGCCGGTGCATCATGCTCAGCAAGCCATCGCCAGTTTAGGCGAGTTGTGGCGCAATCCGTTTGCTTCGTTTATGACCATGGCGGTGCTGGGACTGAGCCTGACCTTGCCATCATCACTGTATGTTTTAGTGAAAAACACCACCAGTATTGCTGACAACTGGCAGGAAGCGTCGGAAGTCACCCTGTTTTTAAAAAAGGATCTGCAGCAGTCTGAGGTCGAGACATTAAAAACGCAAACCGAACTCTCAGAGGGTGTTGAATCGGTTCGCTTAATTCCTAAAAAGCAGGGTTTGGAAGAATTTAAAGAGCAATCAGGCTTTGGTGAAACACTGGACTATCTCTCATCGAATCCGCTGCCGGATGTTCTGGTAGTGATTCCAGCTGAGTCACATCGTTCACCGCAGCGGGCGAAGGAGCTGCTTAACCGGCTGGAAAAGCAGCGCGAGGTGGCGTACGCGAAAATGGACCTGGAGTGGCTTAACAGGCTGCAGGGGATTCTCAATTTAATTGAAGATATTCTCGGAGCCCTGGCTGTGGTGCTTTGCCTCTCGGTTGTTCTTATTGTTGGTAACACCATTAGGCTGAATATTTTGTCTAAGCGTGACGAAATTATGGTGATGAAGCTGGTGGGGGCAACCAACGCCTTTATTCAACGCCCCTTTTTATACACCGGCGTTTGGTACGGAATTATTGGTGGTTTGGTGGCCTGGTTGGCAACCGCCTTATTGATCTGGTGGGTCGAGAGTGCCGTAGTAGATTTAACCGAACTTTACGAAACGCCGTTTCAATTAAACGGTCTGACGTTAGGCGAATTATTGGTTATATGGTTGATCGCTGTTGGCTTGGGTTTAGCCGGCTCTTATTTGGCTGTAAGACGTCATATACAGAGCATAGAGCCTAAATAAAATAGGGTTGCGAAAGCCATAGGCTTAGTTATACTAAATCACCTGATCTGAAACGATCATAATGGAACTTTTAGACTCTAAAAGGGTCTTAGAAACTGACTGAAGAGCAGTAATTTAAGTCGGTATTTTAAGTAGAGGTTGTTAAATGAGCACTGAATTAAACACCATGGCACTATCGGTTCCCCAAGGGGGAGGACTGGACGGGTATATTCAGTCAGTCAACCGTATTCCTATGCTCACCGCCGAAAAAGAAAAGGCGTTGGCAACTAGACTTTATGAGAACAGTGACCTTGATGCTGCGAAAGAGCTCATCATGTCGCATCTCCGCTTTGTGGTGCACGTAGCCCGTAGTTACTCAGGTTATGGTCTGCCGCAAGCCGATTTAATTCAGGAAGGCAACATTGGCCTGATGAAAGCCGTTAAACGCTTTGACCCATCTGTTGGTGTGCGTCTGGTGTCATTTGCTGTTCACTGGATTAAAGCAGAAATTCATGAATACGTGCTGCGTAACTGGCGCGTTGTAAAAGTGGCAACCACAAAAGCGCAGCGTAAGCTGTTCTTTAACCTGCGTAAAATGAAAAAACGTTTAGGTTGGTTTAGCCAGAAAGAAGTTGAAACCGTTGCCGATGAGCTGGGTGTCAGCACGAAAGAAGTGCTGGAAATGGAATCCCGCATGAGTGCTCACGATCAGGCTTTTGAGCTAAGCTCCGACGACGATGATTCAAAAGAAGGCAGTGCCTACTCGCCAGCCATGTATCTGGAAGACAAACGTTCCGATTTAGCGGCAGAAATTGAAGCTGAAGACTACGAAAGTCATACACAGCAGAAACTGCTGGGTGCTATGAGTCACCTGGATGAGCGTAGTCAGGATATCGTTCAGTCGCGTTGGCTGTCTGAAGATAAAACCACGCTGCATGACTTAGCAGCAAAATACGAAGTATCGGCCGAACGCGTTCGTCAGCTAGAACAGAACGCGATGAAGAAACTTCGTCTCGCAATGAGCTAAATGAAGTGCCGCATTGGTTGCGGTGCTTGCTGCATAGCTCCTTCTATTAGTTCTCCCATCCCCGGCATGCCAAATGGTAAGCCGGCGGGTGTGCGCTGTGTCCAACTTGACGATGATAATTTATGCCGGCTGTTTGGCAAGCCTGAACGTCCCGCCGTGTGTGGTGAATTTTCAGCGGATAAAGAGATTTGCGGTGAAAGCCGTGAGCAGGCAATTATTTTGCTGACGTTACTGGAAGAAGATACCCGTTCTGGTTAGTTGCCTGAGTTAGCTCGGAGACAAACACCAACTCAATTCCCTGCTTTTGTAGTTCAGGTAAGTGCTTCTTAAGAAAACTCAACGTCTCGGGGTAGGGGTGACCAATACCAATGGCCTGGCCGTCTTGCTTGGCTAAACGAAGCAACTGGTCAAACTGCTGTTGCAGATAACTTTGGTCAACTTCGTTATCAAGAAAGACATGGCGGCGAGAGGTTCTCACGCCGAACTGCCCGGCAATTTGTTCAGCCACACTGAATTCCGACGTCCGACTATCAATAAAAAAGAGTTTGCGCGCGGCTAATGTCTCCATAACCGCTTGCATGGGTATGGGAAGCTGAGTCAGCTTACTGCCCATATGGTTGTTCACTCCGGTCACGTAAGGGATTGAGTCCAGAGCGTTAACCAGCTGCAGCTTTATTTGTGCGTTGCTCATGTCGGCGGTGACCACGCCCGGACCGGGGCGGTCGTTCTCTATTGCTTCCATTGGCATGTGCAAAAGCACTTGCTTTTGCTGGTGGTGTGCGCGTAATGCAAAAGCCCGGGCGTAGGGGGTGTATGGCAGCACGGCGAAACTGACATTGCCCGGTAAGAGCGCCGCTTTTAAGTCATTCTTGTGATTACCAATGTCGTCAATAACAATGGCTATCTTGCCGGCATAGACGGGAGTCGTCAGGCAAGCAAGTAAAGCCAAAGTGGCAATAAACCGCTGCATTAGCGTATCCAGTTACTTGGGTTTTGCGGGCGCCCCTGGTGGCGTATTTCGAAGTATAACGTAGGGCTGTTACGCGAACCTGACTGTCCCATAAGCGCAATTTCTTCGTCTTTGCGAACTTTGTCACCAACGGCTTTCGTTAATGTCTGGTTGTGACCATAAAGACTCATGTAACTTTGTCCATGATCAACCACAATGACTAAACCAAATCCGCGTAGCCAGTCTGCGTATACGACTCGGCCATTTGCAATGGAGCGAACGGACTGTCCGTTACTGCCTTCTATTAACACGCCTTTCCAGTCAACCGGCCCTTCTCGGCGTTGACCGAACACCCGCTTTACATCACCGTCACTTGGCCAGCGCAGTTGGTTTTTTACTGACTGTAAGCCGACCAGTTGCACGTCTTTTTGTTGAGCCAGAGCGTTTTCTATGGCGCTCAATACCTGCTCTAACTGATCCCGGCTTTGTTCCAGCTGCCCTACACGTGAGCGATCTTTACGCTGTTGCTGCTGCAGCTCCGCTAACTTTTCTTCCTGACGATGTTGTTGTTGCTCAAGCTGAGACCGTTGTTTTTCCTGTTGCTGCTGTAAAGCGGCTAACTGGTTTTGTTGCTGTTTTAACTCTTCGGTAAGTGCAACAATTTCCTGCTGGGTACTCTTAATTGCCTTTATTTCTTCAACTCTTGCCGTGTTGAAATATTGGTAATAACTGAGCATTCTTTCGAATTGGCCAGGATCCTGCTGGTTTAAAAGCATTTTCAGAAAGTCATGGTTGCCGTTCATGTAGGCGGAAACGAGCTGATCTTCTAATAACGCCATTTGTTGCTTTTGTTTCTGCTGAAGTTCTTTGCGCTTACGCTCTGATTCAGTAATTTCAGCATTCACGTCATCGAGCTTGGTTTGGGTTTGACGCAGTGAGCCGGCAACTTCGGCTGTTTCTATTTCCAGGTCCC
>JBNJGQ010000046.1:0-12968 GCA_051747845.1 Pseudomonadota bacterium | reverse complement strand
CAGCAAATAGAATGCACCGTCTCGCTCCATGCCGCGGTTAATGGCGGTTAGACGATCACCGAATTTCTCCTGCACCCAGTCATGCAGAATAAAGCGGGCGCTTAAAAAAGCCAGAAAGGCACCAAAAGACGCCGCGAAACTTGCCAGCAGCAAGCCCCAGCCAAGTCCGAATATAGCGCCGGCCCCCAAAGTTAAAATGGTCGCGCCTGGCAAGGATAAAGCCGTAGTCACCACATAAATAACAAAATAAATAGCAAATACAGTGAAAGGATAATCAGCAAAAAGCTGATTTAGCTGCTGCTGCTTTTCTTTTAAAACATCTAGAGATAAGTACTGCGTTAGGTCGAATACAAACGCACTGACAAACAGCGCAATAATAACGAGTAATAGCAACAGCTTCTTGGCTGACATAAAACTTCCTTAAAATCTGTAGTTAACGCTCAAACGGGCATGCCTAGGCTGTGATGGAAAGGCAAGGGTTGCACCAAAATAGCCGCCTTCAAATACCGGTGACCAGTTGTCCTGATCGGTAGCATTGAACACATCAATACGAGCACTTAACTGCTCATTAAAGCGATAACGTGCGTTCAGGTTTAGCGTGTGCTGGTCACGTATAAACACCGTTTGCAAATAATCTAACGGGTAATGCTTGGTATAGCTTAAATCGCCACCTACCGACCATTCAGGGGTTATCCGCCAACCGACAACAGCCGACGCCTGTACTTCAGGAATACCCTGCAATTGCTGATTAGAAGCCGGGAACAAAGTGAAATTCGGAGAGCCAACACCAGTACCGTCTATAATGTCAGGCCGTGAATCGTCAAACACATCGGCGACCTGACCGGTTCCCTGTGAGGCTGCGGAATTGTCCCAACGCGCATCAATATAGCTGGCAGCAAGAGTTAACCAGTAACCGGCTTCGTGGCTGTAGTGCCACTGAGTTTCAAAACCCTCAGTACGAATTCCACTATTAGAGCCATCGCGATTGCGCAAGCTGCGCTTCTGGTCAAAGGCCACAGCGTCCGCGTACCAGCGGGCATCACTCGGAGCGTACTTAACACCCAGTTCATAAAGTGAATTTTCTGTGGCAAAGTTTTGCGAATCAATTTCACCAGCAGCATTTAATACCGTACCACCCGCCATAGCGTTAGACGTAGAATCACTCTCGTAGGCGGTCGCGTAGAATGTCAGATCCGGTGTCCAGTTATACTGAGTTGATAAACTTACCGCGGTTAGCCAGTCACTATAGGTATCGCTTGCCGCTTGAACGCCCTGCGGTGGAATGGGATCTTTCGCGTCCACATCGTAATAATCGGCTCTTACCCCACCCGTAACGCGCCATTTGTCCGTAATATCCAGCTCGTGTTGAGCGAAAACGCCCCATTGGTAGCTGGTTGAATCTGTGGTGTCCGATAAATTGAAATCACCGGCGCCATCGCCGTCAATATCGTATTGTCTGCCCGGCGACACAAATAATCCCGGGCGTAGCTCAATTAAGCGAGCTTGCTGCTCATCGGTTAAAGGAATTCGGCGATTACTGAGTGGACCGGTCAAGTCTATAGGGTTATCCGCCTCGGTCGTAAACTGGCTGTAGCCAAGTACGTCGTTAACGCGCAAATTCACGCCCACCACCGTTTTGTTATTGATGTGGAGTTCGGCACGGTTTTCGAAGGTATGCGCGTCATCGATAATTTCGACAAAGCTGTTCTGGTTAATCCCTTCTCGGGTTAAATACTGATAGTAAGTGCGGTTAACCAGCACCATATCGTCGTTCAGCCAATGCTGAAATTTGGCATGCAGTAACGTCGTTTCAGCGGTATTCGTATCCAGAGGGTCGGTAAGCGTGGTGCTGCGATCAATTTCCACTTCTCCGGTCGGGCTGACAACCGCGCCAGCACCTGGAACCTGTGAACCATTTGGCTGAACGCCCTGCCCGGTAATGTATAAGTTATTGTCGATGAGGTTTTGCGTTGGCCGGTTGATACCGGCATTATCTGTCCACTCGACGTCATAGTACTCGAGCGAGACATCCAGCTGTGTATCATCGTTCGGGGCAAACTTGTACGCCAACAAAATATCGTCACTGCGATGATGGTGGTAATCGTAAAAGCTGTCTTCATCCACATACTCAGCGCTAATGCGCAGCCCTTGTTCGTTCTCCTTCAGCACCCAACTATGGTCAAGCTGCAAGCGGTACTTATTCCATTCACCAAGCTGCGCTTTTAATGTTGAGTCTGACTCAGTCACACGAGCTGTCTTAGGCTGCAGATTCACGAAACCTCCGACACGTTGCGAAGTACCAAGCATAACCGGCGGCGCGCCTTTAACCACAGCGATACTTTCAATCGCGTTAAATGACATAGGAATTCCCAAGCCATTATTCCCGGCCTGACGGCGCATGCCGGCTTCGTATAGTTCACCCAGTTGACCACGTAACGTGGGTAACGATGGATTACCAAAGCCCGCCGCAGCAAAGCTATTTGGTGCAAAGCGAGCAATGTCATGTAAGTCGTTAATTGCGGCTTCTTCCATTAACGAACCACTAATTGCGGTGGCGGCGCGCGGAATATCCTGCAAGCTTTCAGCTAAACCAAACAAACCTTCAGTTGACTCTTCAGAGGGCAATACTACGCCGGTGTCATCACGACCAATCACCTCAATGACTTCCATCGGCTTTTGTTGTGCAGCCGCCGTTAACGGCAACAATCCGAGCCACAACCACTTTTTCATTCTTATTTTCCTTATTCACACTCTGTATTTGCCAAGCAGTACGAAAAGCTTTTATCAGCCGCGCCTCTCGATTACGCCTTTCACTGACAATAAGATCGTTTTTCTTTATATTACGCCACCAAAATCAATAGCAAGTCGCTAAACCTTTACTCCTAACCGGCATCAAGCATAATGGTCAGTATCAACTAATTGAATTCATAACGGAATGACAAAAACAACAGAACACACAACTCAAACAACGGAAGCCCTGAACGAACTATTAGAGCAAGTCGCACAAGGTACTGAGCTTCACTTTGAATCTGGCCTTTGTGGAGACTGGACTTTAATGGTCAAGCAGCCGAAAAAAGTGGCGTTTCACGTTGTCACAAAGGGTGACTGTTGGTTTGGCTTTCCTGATTCCTCAGTCGCCCCTATAAAGCTAAGTGCGTCTGATATTATTTTCGTGAATAAAGGGATTTCACATTTTTTGAGTGAGACTCAGATCCCTTCTGATATAAATGAATCTGATATTCCCAAATATTGTCAACCCGACCACCAACAATATGGTGTTGTCTGCTACGATGTAAAATCTACTTCAGAAGCAAATGACACGTTATTTCAGCTACTGCCGCCCTGGCTTATTCTGAAGCAAGCGGACCAATACCAGTCGTTATCACATATTATCGAGATGATCAGAGTCGAGACAACTCAGAAAGCTCCCGGATACCATACCGTAATTAGCCGACTCAGTGACGTTCTTGCTCTTAATCTCCTACGGCAAGTTATTGATCAAGGCGAATCTCTCAGTGGTCCGTTGGCGGCGCTCAATGACCGACAGTTACGCGCGGTGGTTATTGCGGTGATAGACGCCCCCGGTGCAGACTGGTCGGTAGAGAATTTAGCAGAACTTGCTTATTTATCGGTCAGTGCATTTGCAGAGCGATGCATCAAGAAAACTGGCCTAACCCCCAAAAAGCTCGTCGATCAACTGCGACTACAAAGAGCACGTATATTACTCAATGGCTCGCAGCTTCCACTGGAATTAATTGCGGAGCAACTTGGCTATCAGTCGGCAACCGCCTTCAGTCGTTTCTTCAAAAAGTATTCCGGTCTTTCTCCTGTGGATTATCGTAAAAACTATCACCCGTAAATGGCTCGCTTTTAATACACAACAGAAACACCTGTCTGAATGACTAAAACACTTAAGCTGACACCGGCCTGCTTTTATTTTTGAGCTTTTATTCTATATTGATGGTCACCTGTTCAATAAAGCTTAAACCGTCAGGAGTACTAAATGAGTGATTTTAAACTACACGACAAAGAGTCAGCCCCCGAGGAAAGTAAAAAGTTGTTAGAAGGCTCAGAGAAAGCTTTCGGCATGCTCCCAAACTTGCACGCCGTCATGGCCGAAGCACCAGGCATTCTGGAAGCCTACCAGCAGGTACATGAGCTTTTTGTGAATAGCAGCTTCAACGAAAACGAGTTAACCGTTGTTTGGCAAACCATTAATGTATTCAATGAATGCCACTACTGCGTTCCTGCCCATACAGCTATTGCCAAAAACATGGGCGCTGATGACTCAATAACTGAAAATATCAAAGCGGGTAAGGCTTTGGACGACGATAAGCTAGAAGCATTACGTCAGTTTACGCTGGTGATGCTTAAGAAACGGGGAAACGCCAGTGAAAGTGAGCTCGAGTCCTTTTATGAAGCCGGTTACGGACAGCGTCAGGCATTGGAAGTGATCTTAGGTATTGCTCAGAAAACCATGAGTAACTTTACCAACCATATTGCACAGACGCCTATTGATAAACCCTTTAAGAAGTTTGCGTAGCCTGTTGTTATTACATCAGGTGAAGTGCAAAAAACAACAACGGAAACAACTATGAGCCAATCACTCGAACAAAAACTCCCGTGGGCGCTGCTTGCCCTGCGGGTTGGTATTTTCATTGTTATGTTTGTCTGGGCGTTAGATAAATTTGTAAACCCGGGACATACCGCTGCAGTATTCGAAGGGTTTTATGGTATTAGTGGATTATCAACCACTTTGGCAGCAATTCTGGGTGGACTGCAAATTGTATTATGTTTGGCATTTTTGGCAGGACTATGGAAAAAGGTAACCTATGGACTCATTTTAATCTTACACGCGGTATCGACTTTTTCCTCATTCCCACAATACTTAGATGCGTTCAATAATCTTCTGTTTTTTGCAGCATGGCCTATGCTGGCAGCCTGTATTGCGTTGTTTATACTACGCGACTACGATACCAACCTAAGCCTCTAAGGTAGCAGCTGATGCGAATACTTCTATTTATTACAGGCATTGTGTTTCAAATGACTGCATTCGCGCAGTCATTTGACCACTCACATGAAAAGTTTACTCAAGTGTTAGACAAGCATGTCGTAGTCTATGACAACGATTTGAAGTCGGTGATTAATTACAACCAATTAGCTCAAAACAGTGAGCCACTTAACGCCTATCTGGCTGAACTTTCAGCCATTGAGAAACCGATGTATCAAAGCTGGACTAACGAACAGCAACTTGCGTTCTTAATCAATGCATACAACGGCTTTACTCTAAAACTTATCGTCGACAATATTGAACAGTTTCGTTCAGGTAAAGCTGAATCTATTCGAGATCTGGGAGGGTTCTTTTCTACGCCGTGGGAAAAGTCCTTTTTCACGCTGCTGGGAGAAAAGCGCACACTGGACTGGATTGAACATGAAAAAATTCGTGTCGATTTTGACGAGCCACGAATACATGCCGCCGTAGTTTGCGCCGCCATTAGCTGCCCGAAACTTCGGGCTGAAGCCTTTTCACCTGGAAACCTGGACGCCCAGTTAAACGACCAAATGATCACCTTTTTAAGTGACCGTGACAAAAATGGTACTGATGACAAAGGCATTTATTTGTCTAAAATTTTTGATTGGTATCGAGACGACTTCCAAAGCCTTCAGGACTATCTTTCAGAATACGCCAACGCGCTTTCCGATGAGCCCAGGCAAAAAGAAAAAATAAAACAACAGAGCTTAGATATTCGCTTTGTTGACTACAACTGGAAGCTAAATAGTGTGGATAATCGTTAGCGCCTAAAAACTGTTAAATTCTCGTTGACCCAAACCCGGTATAGTGACGTAATATCAGGCAACATTATTAAGGGGATTGCTCTATGAAAGCGTTACACGGTTTGTTCATTATTCTCGGATTACTCTCTGTGGTGCTCCTTGCTATGTCAGGGCCTTTATATAAAAGTGGCACAGCAGAGCTTGGAACGGCTTTTTTAATACTCCGCTGGGCCGCTTATATTGGTGCAGCAACTTTTGTTCTTAATATTATCTGGTACTTAATTAGACGCCCAAAGGGTCTTGTGGCAGGGCTTAGTGGACTGGCAATTATCGCCGGCGGCTTTGCTTTTTACATGCCTTTCAGCCAATACTTAAAGGCTCAAAACGTTCCTGCAATTCACGATATTACAACCGACATCGACAACCCACCAGAATTTGTCGCTATTGCCCCATTGCGCGCTGATGCACCTAACCCGGTTGAATACGCTGGCGAAGATACAGCAAAACAACAACGTCAGGCTTACCCTGAACTCACAACGTATGAGTCACTGGAGTCCCCGGATGAACTTTTTTCAGCCGCTTTATTGGCCGTTGATAAAATGGGATGGGAGTTAGTCGACAGTTCAGAAACGGAGGGGCGTATTGAAGCTACAGCCACTACCACCTGGTTTGGCTTTAAAGATGACGTTGTTATCCGAGTTCGTGGTACAGCAGACGGCAGTGAATTGGATATTCGAAGTAAGTCACGTGTGGGGCGCAGCGACGTTGGTAAAAATGCTGAGCGTATCCGCGAGTATTTATCTCAGCTAAAACCAGAGTTGCGATAACTTAACAGAACGGGCCTGGTGGATAACCGACAGGCCCAAAGACTTCTATGGCGCTTTTCTCAGCAGAGGCAGGCCATCGTTTTCATCTAACTGTCGTACAGCAGATTCAGGCACAAAAACCTGGGCAACACTGGCAACTTTTTTGGAGTTAATATCAACTAAGCGCGTGTTTACCATTATACCGTCACGGTGTCTGGATAAAGTACCCACCACAACATGAGAGATTGGCATGATCTCATCCAGCTCCAGGTAATCCCGACTCAAGGCAAAGTCGCCGTTACTGGTAACCCGTATAAAGTCCGTTGTTTTAAAGTCCATAACATTCCAGTCACGGCGGTGCAGTTCCAGCATCAACTGTTCTGACAATACCTGACTCAAAGCGGAGCTTTCATCATACTGACTGGTCACACCAACTAAGTGTGTGACACCAATTTGAGCTTCTTCCAGTTCAATACTGGCATTTTCTACCAGTTGCTCAGCAAGTTCCGCGGTAAATTTAGCACTGCCCGGCTGCTGATAAACATCAAGAGCTTCTTTTTCAGCGTCATCATGCGCAACTGACTGCTTAGCCGGTAAAACAGTACAGGCTGTCGATAAAGTAAGGGTGAGTAATGTAGTTAAAAATACTTTCATTATCAAAACCTCTTAGTTGCGCTGCAAACGGCCGTTGACCATTTCAGACTGCTTATTAGGCCAATATAAATGCTTAGGTACGTACCGGTTAGCAGACGCCAGAACCTGTTGATTCCTGCGGTCAATAACACGCAGGTTAACCATAGCGCCACTGTCTTTACGTGAGAGTGTCCCTACCAGCATCCAGTCTAAGTTCGGGTTCTGATTTAGTGCCTCGGCGTCTCTGCTTAGTGCCAGAGCCCCGCTTTCACTTATGCTGATATAGTCTTGTGCTCTGAACTCAACTAACAGTATGTCGCGCTCTTCAAGATGCGCATATAGCCCCTCACTCAACTGATGACTTAACTGATAGAGAGAGTCGCCATGCTCAGGTTGTTCAAGTGTTTCGGCTAAAACCAAGCGGGTAATACCCAATTGCGACATTGGAAATGCTTTAATATCAGCGTCCAGTTGATCTGCCAATTGAGCGGCTAAATCGTCTGCGATCGTCTCGTGGGGGTTAGAGACATGGGCCTGAGCACTTGCAGGAAGAAATACAAACACTGTGCAAAGCGCAAAAGAAGCAAGAAGCCGATAAACCATAACACTCACCTTAGTTAATTCAGTTCATGCTTTGTTATCGGCCAGTTTTAGCTAAGGTTTAGATATAATCCAGAGCGACATAGTATGCCGCTCTGGTTGCTACAATGGCTATTCGCCAATGTGCTTATCAAGGAAGGTTAACATCCGAGTCCAGCGCTCGATGTTGTTTTCCGGCTTATAAAAGCCATGCCCTTCATTGTCCTTAAACATCCATTCATAAGGGTGGTCATGTTCTTCCAAAGCATCACGCAATTCGTAAGCCTGCTCTGGTGGAACACGAACATCTTTCCCCCCCTGAATGATGAATACAGGCACTTTTAACTTATCAACCAAATGAACCGGAGACTGAGCGTTACGCTCTTCTTCCGTATTGGGTAAAGCCATGTCAAGATAGTTTAAGCCGGATTCTGTCTCAGGTATGTCACCTTCTTTAAACATCATATTCAGATCATAAACACCGACAAAACCGATAGTGCATTTATATAAGTCAGGTTCGCGTATCACTGTCATCAAAGCAGCATAGCCCCCATAAGAACCACCATACACACACATCCGATTCTTATCGACAATACCTTTTTCAACAACGTGCATAACACCGTCTGTCATATCGTTAATCATGGTCGTTCCCCAGTTTTTATAGCCCGACTGGAGAAATTCACGCCCATAACCGCCAGAGCCTCGGAAGTTTGGCTGAAGTACCGCATAACCATGCTCAGCTAAAACTTTTGCGTCAGGGTTAAGCGCTGTCAGAGAATCCCGAGGTCCGTGCGGACCACCATGAGGAAGCAAAATCAAAGGTAAATCTTCTGCTTTTTGTCCCTTTGGCAAAGTCAGTAGTGCTTTAACTGTTAGTCCATCGCGACTTTTATAACTGATGATCTCAGTCTGCGGTATCTCTTCTTTATCAAGCCATGGCTTTGATTTGATGATCAAAGACAACGCGCGCTTTTCTGCATCAAATAAGTAAAACTCTCTCGGGTGATTAGCTGATGAAACAGACAAAACAATTTTAGAGTTATCTAAAGTTGCCGAGTTGATATTTACACTCGCATTAGGAAATGAGTTTGTCAGACTTTGTACCACTTTCGCGAAGTATTCATCTTCGATGTCTGTAAAAAAGACAGTGTCTATATTGTCATATTCATAAGCCGCACCAATAACTTCGTTTGCACGACCATTACGAATGCTCATTATTGGCGAGAGATCAGTTGCAGGGTGTTCAGCCATTACGCTGATTTCACCTGTAGCAAGATTCATTGTTGTAAGGGCATTCGTATCCGTCACAACATCACTTAAACCCACGGCTGTTTTACCGTCAGGCAAAATATCAATTGGGAGAAAATTACCTTCTTTTTGACCGAAGCGGGCAACTTCCTTCCATTCTTTATTGGCACCGGGGCGCGTCATAATAACTTTTTCATTGGTATTATGCGGCTCTTCTCCAGTTGCAAGACGAGTTACACCGTCATCATCTAGATAGACTTGAACACTCGTTCCTTCATAGCGACGAACTGGTATACGACCTTCTGATTTAACTCGCCCGCTATCAACTTTCAAACGGTAGATATCGACATAAGGCTCATTCGCACTGTTTGACGTCGAATAAATCATTACCTGGTCAGACTCTTCAGGTAATAAATCAATAATTCTAGCGTATTGCTTCAACCCGTCAGAGCGCCAGCCCGTCAAAATTTTCTGGTTTCCGCCATCGGCATCCATGGCAAAAATTTCGCCAGTGGCAAAAGGAGTTTCGTAAGAGCCGACTTCTCTTGCCATCGACATCACAAGCCGGTCGTCATTGACCCAGTTAAATTCACTGACAGACTCGCTGCCTCGTCCCTGAGTAACTGACAAGACTTCCTGATTATTTATATCTAGAACCGTTAAATTCACACTCCCTTCTGGAGTTCGCGATGTTGCAGCTAAATAATTTCCCTTTGGAGAGATCTTGATATTCATAAACTGTGCATGTTTAGCATACTTTTCGAGTACCGATTCATTTGCCACATCGAACGCCAATGCAGGTACTGCAAGCACAAAACCGCTGAGTATGGTTGCAATTATCTTTTTCATAGCTAGCTCAAGTATTGTTCAAAGACTTTAATAAAAAAGCCCTCACTCACGAGGGCTTTGTTTTTTTCCTAACTCAAGTCTCACGAAAGTTTAGAAGTTATAAGTAACGTTCGCAAACACTCGACGACCTAGTTGGTCATACTGCGAATAAAGCGTTGCGTTACCTACTGCTCGAACATATGAAGGAGACACCATAGGTGGCTCTTTATCAAATACGTTAGCTACACCAACAGTAACATCAAACGCGTCAGCAAAATTCATGTTACCTGATAACGTGTGATAGAAAGTCGTAGGAGTCTCAGCAACGAAAGTTACCGGGTCCCCACGGTACGTAGTTTCGTTAGTATCGCCGTAGTACTTATAGTCGTTTGTTTTATCAACATAACGCATGGTCCACGTAACACTCCAATCATCACGAGAGAATGTTGTATTCAACAAACCAACATGCTTCGGATAACCGATTTCATTAACATAGTTTTCTTCTTCACTATCTGAAAACAGCTGATAAGTCTGTTCAATTTGAGCGGTATGCTCTAATTCAACACGAACATTACCGAAGTCAAACTGATCTTGATAGGTGAAGTTAAAGTCGGCACCACGAGTCCCTTGACTTGCAATGTTGACATAACCGCCATTAACTATATCAATGCCCCAGTCGTCATCAGTTCCGTCACGACGCTCAAACAAGTCACACAATGGATCGTTCGGGAAGCTTTCTGAACGGTAACAGCTACCGACTATATCACTACCGCCAAGAGAAGTTATTTGGCCACTGATTTGTACGTCATAGTAATCGACAGAAAACGCAAAAGTATCTTCTGGGCTTGTCCAAACAAATCCGACACCTTCCGCGACTGAAGTTTCTGCTTCTAAATTACCTGCGCCCCCGCTGGTAACAAGAGTTGCACTACTACTGGTACTACCATCGTAATCAGTTGGTACGCCATCAGCCAAACAATTCTGATAAACCTGCTCAGTTACAGTACCCGCTTCATATCCAGCACCGTAATCATAGCAAGGGTCAACCGACAACTGACCACCAAATCCAGTCTGACCAGCTAAGTATAGCTCAAACAAAGCAGGAGAACGGAATGAAGTACCGCGCGATGCGCGAACACGCCAGTCGTCGTTAATTTCCCAGTTAAGGCCTAGCTTAAAGGTTGTGTCACTACCGTAAGTTGAAACGTCAGTCCAACGTGCAGAACCTGTAACATCAACGCGCTGTGCAAATGCCATGTCAGCCAATACTGGAACTCGAACTTCGCCGAATACGGCCTTCGTATTTTGACTACCAGCTGTGCGGCTTGCGCTTGATAGGCCCCACGAGTTGCCGTTTGCACTTTGAGCACCAGGCTGATCATCAATTTCATCACGCTGATAAGAAGCACCTAACGCAGTCGAGACCATTCCTGCGGGTACAGCAAAAAGATCCCCGGTGATATAACCTTCAAACGTTTGCTGCTTATAAGTTGTCTCGCCTTTTTCATAACCGAATAAAAAGTTACGTACTTCGTCTGATGGATTACCGTATAAAAGGTCGGGATCTGCAAACGGTACATCAACACATGTTTTACCAGAAAACTCTGTTGTTTCACCGCTACAAGAAGTGCCATCCGCAATATGGTTCTGAGCCATTAACATAGAATCACGGAAAATAACCTTATTCCCGTATTCACCTTTGTTATAGCTGTTTTGGTAAGAAACGTCCCAGTCCCAGAAACCTAAACTACCTTCAAGACCCGCAACGAATCGCGAGTAATCCACGGTTACGTCAGAGCCGTAATGATCAGTCAAAGCCACAGGCATGATACCTGCGTTACCATCCCACCCTTCGTATGCCGATGCATATTGCGTCGGAATATCCGCGGTCCAGAATTGACGATATGCTTGCGTTTCAGTTTCACGAGAGCTATGTAACAACTCGCCATAAACTGCTGTTGTGTCAGTCAGGCTGTAATCACCCTGCAGATAAACAGAAGCTGTTTTAGTCTCAGGAACCATGCTTTCTTTATCGCGGAATGGATGAGCTTTATTCCAAAGACCATCTGTTTCTTTACTATAAGCTCCGCTATAAAAGCCTTCAGGTCCCGTCAAGTCACCCGGTCCGTTAGCCATGTCATTAATGCTATCGTAACCATTTGAAGCTAAGAAACCATCGTAATCATAGAAACCTTTTGCACCTGACTGCACGTTACTCGCGCCAGCTGGCGTTAACCAAAGACCAAAGCCGGAATCATTACAATGATAGTCGCCAGTACGAGGATCTATGGGATCAGCTCTTGAACCATCAGGGTTGTATAGCAAGCGCTCACTACACTCATAAAAATCACGGTCACCACGTTGCAATTCTTTTTGAACGTTGTAATCCAGTACAACTCGCATTGAACCTTTTTCAAAAGTTTCACCAATTGAAGCATTAATGCGTTGACGTTCACCACCAGACTCAAAAGGCTGGCTTAAATCAACAGATACTGACTTAGAGTCACCTTTTTTAGTAATAATGTTAATAACACCAGCAACTGCATCCGAACCATAAAGTGAGGAGGCACCGTCTTTCAATACTTCGACACGCTCGATTGCCGAAATCGGTAAAGCATTCATGTCAAATGCAGAAACCTGACCTCGAGTACCAGCCGGCCCAGCACGACGTCCATTTAGCAATACTAACGTACGACTAGCACCTAGCCCACGCATTGAAATCGTTTCTGTACCAGCACCACCAGCAGTAACATAACCAACACTTAGTGCTGATGTTATTTGGCTTGATCCCGCAGCGATTGTACTCGTGCGCAATAACTCGCCTAAAGTATTTAACCCTTGCTCTGTTGCTTCGTCAGCAGAAATTATATCAATTGGTGTATCGCTAGAAAAACTATCAGTGCGAATACGAGAACCCGTAACCTGAATACGCTCTGGTTGTTGCTCTTGGGCACTCTGCTCTTGCTCGACTTCCATAGTTTCGCGGTCAACATTACCTTGCTCTTGCGCTATAGCTAATGCTGGAAAGCCTAAAGACGCAGCAACTGCTGCAGCCGTTAAGCTCTTACGAAATGTCATATTTTTCATGAGTAAAAACTC
>JBNJGQ010000045.1:0-13334 GCA_051747845.1 Pseudomonadota bacterium | reverse complement strand
ATGGTTCAGCATATGCCGGCAGCGTTCACAAAAGCTTTTGCACAGCGTCTGAATGGTTTGTGTCAGGTTAATGTGAAAGAAGCAGAAGACGGCGATGTACTTAGAGCCGGCACGGCGTATTTAGCGCCGGGCGGAAAACAACTTATGGTCGAAGGCAGGCCTGGTAGTGCACGTTTAAGGGTAAAAGACGATACCAGTGGACGTATTACTTATAAGCCGAGCGTGGATTTAACCTTTGCCAGTTTGTCAAAAACCTATATGGGTAAAGTGCTTGGCGTAATTTTAACAGGCATGGGAGCCGATGGTCGTGATGGTTCTCGTATGCTGAAAGATCAAGGCGCTACGATATGGGCTCAGGATCAGGCCAGCTGTGTCGTCTATGGTATGCCGCAAGCTGTTGCGCAGGCGGGAATTTCAACTCGCAGTATTAGCCTGGATGACATGGCCAGGATGATTATGAAAGAAGTCGGTTACAGCGGCTTATAGCGGGATGAGTGAATGATCGTATGGACGGTAGCTAATCAAAAAGGCGGGGTCGGTAAGACCACGACAGCGGTTGCTTTGGCTGGGCTTTTGGCTGAGCAGGGTAAGCGGGTCCTTTGTATTGACACCGATCCTCACGCGTCATTAACTTACTATTTTGGCATTGACTCGGAAGAGCTTGAGTCCAGTGCTTTTGATGTCTTTAGCGCCGGTAAGAACATAACGGCTGAGCTAATGCGCCGTAGTATTTTGCCAACCGAGTTTAAGAACCTGAGTGTTATGCCGGCGACTATGGCATTAGCAACGCTGGATAGAAAACTGGGGACTCAGGACGGCATGGGGTTAGTACTTAAGCGAGGCCTGGCGATGATAGCCGATGACTTCGATTATGTTCTGATTGATGTACCGCCGGTATTGGGGGTTCTTATGGTGAACGCACTTGCCTGTTGCCGGAGAGTATTGATTCCGGTACAGACTGAGTTTCTGGCTTTAAAAGGCCTTGATCGGATGATGCGAACCCTGACACTCATTCATAAGTCGCGTGGCGAGAATTACGCTTATACCATTATCCCGACACTTTACGACAAACGAACCAACGCGTCGCTGCAAACTTATAAAAAGCTTATTGCCCGTTATGGACGTTCGGTCTGGAATGGCATGATTCCAATAGATACGAAATTTCGGGATGCATCTAACGAGCAACAGCCTCCTTCAGTTTATGCGCCTAAGGCGCGCGGAGTTTTGGCTTATCAATCCTTGTTGACCAATTTACAGCAGTTGGATGTACGTTGATTTATGAACATGAAACGCGATAACAGCGAAGCGGCAATGGCCGAATACCTCGACGCTTTGTTGCTTGAGGAAGAAACGGTTGAATTTGATAACGAGCCGGTAAAACGACTGCTTGCACAGGCCGCGCCGAAAATTCAGGCGGTATCTGAGGAAGAAACCGTTAGTCTGAATCGTGAACAGGATTTATTACCTTTAGTTTCTGTAAAAGCTGACGATATCTATACAGAGCCGGAAGTTGAAGCGGCCACAGAAGTGGAGACTTCGACAGACGAAATAACCGTCGATTCATCGGCTGTTGAGACGGATATCGAAACAGAAACTGAAGCGGAAGTTACTGAAGAGCCGGAAATACCGGCAGAGCCGTTACCGGATGCGATGTCTGAGTACATGGAACACGATTTTCAGGCTCTGTTTTTTAAAGTAGCGGGACTGACATTGGCGGTGCCATTGAAAAGTCTTGGCGGTATCCATCAACTGGGCAAAATCAGTCCCTTGATGGGTAAACCGAAATGGTTCCGCGGTATTATGACCGAACGAGATAACAAGCTTCAGGTGGTCGATACGGCCCGCTGGGTTATGCCGGAAAAATGCACGCCCGAGCTGGAAGAAAGTTTGGACTATCAGTATTTGATTACACTAAACGACAGCCCTTGGGGGTTGTTGTGTGAAGAACTGGTCACCAGCGAACCTTTGCAGCCGCAGTCAATTCAGTGGCGTAAAGAGACGAATAATAAGCGACCCTGGCTTGCCGGGGTTGTCCGTGACAGAATGTGTGCATTGCTCGATGTAAACGCATTGATTACACTTCTGGATAAAGGCTTGGGCCATATCCAGCAAGATTAATAACGCATGGCGGAGTAAGACATGAGTAAAGACAATCGCGCTATCAAGAATGAAACTGACGTTGATAGTAATGACGAAGTTCTGCAGTGGGTAACATTCCAGCTGGATCAGGAAACTTACGGTATCAATGTAATGCAGGTTCAGGAAGTACTGCGCTACAGTGAAATTGCTCCGGTACCGGGCGCACCTAACTATGTTTTAGGTATTATCAACTTGCGTGGCAATGTCGTTACGGTTATTGATACGCGTCTGCGTTTTGGTTTGCAGACAACAGAAGTGACAGATAACTCCCGTATTGTGATCATAGAGTCTGAACAGCAGGTGATTGGTATACTGGTCGATAGCGTGGCTGAGGTTGTCTACCTGAAAACGTCAGAAATTGACAGCGCACCAAATGTTGGCACCGATGAAAGTGCTCGCTTTATTCAGGGCGTTAGTAACCGCGATGGCGAATTACTGATTTTAGTCGATTTGGATAAAATGCTAACCGATGAAGAATGGGATGAAATTTCCCGTCTGGGCTAATTCATGACGAACTGGTTATTTGTTATTTCAGCGCTGGCTCTTGGGCTGGCGCTTATTGCGTTAGTAGCCGTGGTTATTACTTCGCGGCGACAGGCTGAATTAATAGAGCGTCAGCAGCAGCGCTTATTAATGCTGACAGAAACAGCCAGTGAAGTGTTATCGTTGCGTGAGCAGTTTAAGCAGCAGCCAGAAGCTTCATCTAAAGCTGATTTCGCCCAACAACAGGTGGTTGCTCAATTGCAACAGCAGGTTGCACAGCTAAATGACGAGCAACAACAGTTGCAACAGAAATTACAGGAAGTGGCGGAGCAGGATCCGGGCAGTAAGCTTTATCAGCGCGCGGCTAAGCTGGTTGCCAGTGGTGCCAGTGCAGAGGAACTGATGCAGGAATGTGACTTACCTCAGGCCGAAGCGGAGTTGCTTATTTCCTTGCACAAGAAAGGCGCGTAGTTTCGTATTAACCTTCTTCCCATTGCCTTGGGAACTTGCCATCCAACAAATAAGCGAAAGCAATAATTTCGGCGATAATAATGTAAAGCTCTCTGGGAATTTCATCGCCGACATTGAGCTTTGCCAGTGAATCTGACAAAAGCGGATCTTCGTGTACCAAGACACCATGCTCTTTAGCTACAGCGATGATTTCTTCGGCGAGCTCGTCGAAACCGCGAGCGATAACCTTAGGCGCATTAAAGCCGTCGTATGACAGTCCTATTGCCTGCTTTTCTTTTTTCTCACTCATACCGTCACCCGAATAATACCGCTGTGCTGCTGCGCCAAATTGTCAGGAATTTTGCCTTGCTGAACCCGAAATTTAACGCTGTTGACTTCTAATTCTTCCAGTCTTTTTTCAAGCTTTTCGACATGACTTTCCACGACTTTTTGGGCTGTCTTAGTTTCAGTATAGAAGTCAACCGAAGAGCCTTGCGGGTGGTAGCGACCTTTAACCAACAGAGGGCCTGTGCTGTCTAATTCGAAGCGCAGAGTAAATAACCATAAGGTACGGCCGTTGTCTTCTTTATTGCTACTGTCTTTTTCTCTGCGAATAAGAAGCTCATGTTGCTGTGGTTTCTGTGTGTCGGCCGGTAGCAAAATGTAATATTCCGGTTGTTGTGGACCCGACTCCTGTAGTCGTGCCTGACTACTTTGCGCTGAATTCAAAATGCCGGTAAAAAGTTGCAGTAGTCGCTGTAACTGCTGCTGTGGCAGTTGTTGTAACAGCGCGTTTATGCGCTCCCGGACCTCTCCGGCATTTTCCGGAGCAGGGTTAAGTACTTGCTGTATCAGCGCTTGAGTAAATTGGTTAGGCAAAGCTCTGGGGGCTGAATTATTGGCCGTTGTTGTTTCCGGCTTTTGTTGTATAGCCAGCCCCAGTAGCGTCATTAACATTTGCCCCAAGCTGCCCATTTGCTGGCTGGGTTGGGCACTGACCGGACGTGCAGCAAACCAATCGCTGACCCAGCTCTGTAGCGCTTGTGGGCGTTGCATAGATTCCGGAGCGGGCATCTGCTGCAATACCTTTAATAAAAGCTGCTGCAAGGCTTTAGGTGGCGTCTGAGTGGCTTCTCGTATTGCATCAGCAGACAACCGCGGAGGGGGTTGTTGTACCCCCTCAACCTGTGGCTGCGTGACAAGTTTAGGTCGGATGCTTTCAGGTATAAAGCTCTGCAGGGCTTGCTGGAATTGTTTTGGGGTCAGTTGTTGAGCCTGTTTTATTGCCAGCCCACTGGCAACGGGCGAAGCTAATTTCTGCGCCGCCTGCAAGTTTAAGCTGCTTTGATTGCCTGGCTGGCTATCGACTTTAGCTGTTGGATTTGCTTGAGCTGCAGGCTGCGACAGGACCTGAGGCTTAACGGGCAGCTGGACTGTCGCAACCCGTCCCTGCTCAACAAAGGCTTTAACCAACTTGGCCGGTAACTGTGCTAACGGTATTTCTGCAACGGCAACAGGCTTCGTATTGCCGGTGGTATTCAGGCTTAACTGCACAACCGGTAGCTTAGGATCTGGCTGGGTAATGGTCAGCTGCAATTTTGTGGGGGCAGCCAACTGGGGGTGTAAATTCTTCGGTGGATTCGGCCATTGCCAGTTGTTGCCTTGAATGCGCGCTGGCTGTTGTTCGCCTTTTGCCGGTTTATAAGTCACGGGCAAACTAATTTGAACCAGTAGTTTAGAGAGTAATTTTGCAGTGCTGGCCTGAACTAAAGGCGAATTACTGGTGATAACTGAGGCAGGCTGGCCTTGTTGAACGTTAGCGGAAGGCCCAGCTGGCATATTATTGGTTTTCGGCGCATCTGCTCCGCTATTAAAAATGCGCATGAGGCTGGATAATTGCTGCTGCTCGGCACGAGCTAAAGTCCGTTCCGGCGATGCCATCATTTGTTGTAACAGTTGCTTAATATCAGCCATGCGCTTTACCTAAATTTTATGGTAGAATCGTGGGCATTTGCGTCAGCTTACCAGTAAGGTTTCGGTTGTAAAATCCGCATGACACAGGTTGCTTCCACCAATAGTCCACTATTGCACGCAGAGCAGTTAAGCTCAATCCGTGGTGGACGAGTATTGTTTGAAAATCTCAACTTTTCGGTAAGTGCAGGTCAGTTGTGGCAAGTCAGCGGACCTAACGGAGCCGGGAAATCCTCATTATTACGCATTCTGACTGGCTTGTTAGAACCGTCTAATGGTCGTGTCTCGTTTTACGGCAAGCCATTAAGTCATAACTGGTCAGAGTATTGCGAACAACTCTTGTTTATTGGTCATAAGGCAGCAGTCAAAGGCGAATTAAGTGCCCGTGAAAACTTTCACTGGCAGCAACAACTGTCTTCAACCGAAAATATCGATGCCTGGGAGCTACTTGAAAAGCTCGGCTTACTCGGTTTAGAAGATGAACTGACAACCCGTTTATCGGCAGGGCAGCAAAGACGGGTAGCTTTAACCCGGCTGTGGGCTACGCAGGCTTCACTTTGGATCCTGGATGAACCTTTCACTGCACTCGACGTGCAGGGAATTGCGTTGTTACAGCAGCGCTTCGTCTCGCATATACAAAGCGGCGGTACTATCATCTTTACTTCGCATCAGTCGCTGACCCTCTCTGATCTGGCCCCTGAAAAACTGTCACTGGAATATCAGGGAGAAATACTATGAGCCAGTTATCGAGCCGGCAAATTTGGGTGACCCTGTTAAAGCGCGATCTTCGCATAGCGGCGCGGCGGCGCAGTGACGCGCTGAACCCGTTACTTTTTTTGCTGATGGTGGTGACTTTGTTCCCGTTGGGGATTGGTCCCGGACCGGATATTTTAGCCCGCATTGCTCCGGGCATTATTTGGGTCGCAGCATTATTAGCCAGCTTACTGGGCCTTGAGCGGCTGTTCCGCGATGATTTCCAGGACGGTACATTGGAGCAATTATGCTTGTTGCCCCAACCTCTGGCTTTTACCGTGACCGCAAAAATGGCCGTACACTGGTTGTTAAGCGGCTTACCTTTAGTTATTTTGTCGCCAGTGCTGGCGTTGCTGTTAAGTTTACCTTTGCAAGGCTGGTGGGCATTGGCATTAACTTTATTATTGGGAACCCCGGCGTTAAGCGCTCTGGGTGCTATTGGGGCGGCGCTGACCTTACAAGTTCAGCGCGGCAGCTCGTTAGTGAGTTTAATCCTCATTCCGCTCTTTATTCCTTTATTGATATTTGCCACTGCCGCG
Source organism: Pseudomonadota bacterium (assembly GCA_051747845.1). Taxonomy (GTDB): domain Bacteria; phylum Pseudomonadota; class Gammaproteobacteria; order Enterobacterales; family Alteromonadaceae; genus Idiomarina. The sequence goes on along the minus strand of JBNJGQ010000045.1, from coordinate 6,999 downwards.
GTGGAAAATGCGTCGATGGGGCTTGCAGTTCATGGCCAGTTAGCGATACTGGCGGCAATTTCTGTTTTAACCGTAACATTGGCTCCGCTGGCTGTCGCAGCGGGCATTAGAATGAGTGTAAATTAATATGTGGCGATGGTTACACCCCTACGCAAAACCGGAAGCGACTTACCATTTATTGCAGAAGTTGCTCCCTTGGTTTGTGGCTCTGACATTAGTGACCCTGGTTACAGGTGTTATCTGGGGGCTAGCGTTTGCTCCCGGTGACTACCAACAGGGCGACAGCTATCGGATCATTTTCCTGCACGTGCCTTCCGCTATTTTCTCTATGGGAGCATACATGGGTATGGCGATAATGGGCGCTATTGCTCTTATCTGGCAGATTAAGACCGCGGAGTGGTCTATTCCGGCCATTGCTCCGGTTGGCGCTGCGTTGACTGTGGTTGCTTTGCTTACCGGGGCTATTTGGGGAAAGCCGATGTGGGGAACCTGGTGGGTCTGGGATGCACGACTGACCTCTGAACTTATCCTGCTGTTTCTTTATGTTGGTGTCATGGCGCTGTATTTCGCCTTTGATGACGCCAGAACAGGGGCAAAAGCTGCGGCGATACTGTCTCTGGTCGGGGTTATTAACTTACCCATTATTCATTTTTCTGTGGAATGGTGGAACACCTTGCATCAAGGCGCCACCATTACGAAATTCGAGCGGCCTTCAATAGCGACCAGTATGCTTATTCCTCTACTGATATGCCTTGCAGGCTTTGCTTTTTTAACGGTTTCACTAGTGATGATGCGGTTAAAAAATGAGATACTCAGACATGAATTGCATCGTCCATGGGCACAACAACGACTGGAGCAGGACTAATGGCTTTTGACAGCTTTACCGACTTTGTCGCGATGGGTGGTTATGGGCTTTATGTCTGGTTGTCATTCTTTCTGAGTTTTGTCGTTCTGGCTGGCGTTGCGCTTGAAACTTTATTGGCAAAACGACAACTGGCTAAGAAAAGCAAGCAGTTACAGCAGCGTCAAGAGCGCTTAGCAAGACGCAAGGCAAGCCGTGCAGAAGTAGGAGACGGTAATGAATCCAAGACGTAAAAAACGCTTAACCTGGGTGGCTGTTTTAGTCATTGGGGTATCTGTCGCAACCGGGCTTATGTTGTATGCCTTAAGTCAAAGCATTGACCTGTTTTATACACCAACTGAACTGGTCGAAGGCAAGGGCAAGGATAAGCAGAAGCCGCAGGTTGGTCAGCGCATCCGAGTAGGCGGTATGGTGGTTGAAGGCTCAGTGGAGCGAAATCGTGAAACCCTGGAAGTCTCCTTTAATATTACTGACATAGGGCCAGAAGTTACGGTTCTGTATCAGGGTATTTTGCCGGACTTATTCCGTGAAGGACAAGGCATTGTCGCACAGGGTGAACTGATTGAGCCGACCGTATTAAAAGCCAGCGAAGTACTAGCTAAGCATGACGAAGAGTATATGCCACCTGAACTTGCCGAGCAGATGAAAGGCATAAAGCACGTTAACCCAAATAAAGTTGAAGAGGGTGGCGAACAATGATTGCTGAAGCAGGACATCTTGCCATAGCCATTGCTCTGGCCTTTTCAGTATTACTGGCGGTTTATCCGTTATGGGGTGCGGCCAAAGGTAACGGCGGCATGATGGCACTAGCCCGACCCTTTGCTTATGGTCAGTTTTTCTTTACTGCTATTGCTTTTGCTTTGCTTGTCGCAGGCTTTGTTACTAACGACTTTAGTATTGCTTATGTTGCTGCTAACTCAAACAGCCAACTACCGGTTGTGTACCGTGTAACCGCCGTGTGGGGTTCTCATGAAGGGTCCTTCCTGTTATGGATGCTAATGCAGGCCGGTTGGATAGCTGCCGTTGCGATATTCTCCCGCTCTATGCCGTTACCGATGATAGCTCGTGTTTTAGCTATTCTTGGTCTGATTAGCATTGGTTTTTATCTGTTTATGATCTCGGTGTCTAACCCCTTTGATCGCAGTTTGCCAATGATTCCTGTCGACGGAAGAGACTTAAACCCGTTATTACAGGACCCGGGGATGATCATTCATCCGCCGTTGTTGTACATGGGTTATGTCGGCTTCTCAGTTGCTTTTGCGTTTGCAATAGCGGCTTTATTGTCGGGCAAGCTTGATGCAGCCTGGGCGCGCTGGTCTCGTCCGTGGACACTTGCCGCGTGGATTTTTCTGACGCTGGGCATTGCTATTGGTAGCTGGTGGGCTTATTACGAGCTTGGCTGGGGTGGCTGGTGGTTCTGGGACCCGGTTGAAAATGCGAGCTTTATGCCCTGGCTGGTAGGAACCGCTCTACTGCACTCGTTAGCGGTAACCGAGAAGCGAGGCAGCTTTAAATCCTGGACCGTTTTATTGGCAATTTCGGCCTTTAGCTTAAGCTTACTGGGGACTTTCCTGGTGCGTTCCGGTGTTCTTGTTTCGGTACACGCCTTTGCTTCCGACCCTACCCGCGGTCTGTTTATTCTGGTTCTGCTGGGTCTGGTTGTTGGCGGTTCTTTAATTCTTTATGGGCTGCGTGCCGGTAAAATGCAAAGTTACAGTCGTTACGAATTACTTTCCCGCGAAGTCATGCTTTTGGGTAACAACGTACTGTTAATGGCAGCTATGGTGGTGGTGTTTTTAGGAACTATGTTGCCATTGGTTCATAAGGAAATTGGACTGGGTACCATTTCAATCGGTGAGCCTTTCTTTAATGAAATTTATAGCTGGCTGGTTATTCCGTTTGCGTTAATGCTTGGCCTGGGGCCTTTAATGCGCTGGCGGCGTCAGGCTATGAGGCCGCTATTAAAACCACTGGCATTGGCGTTATCCATCGCTATTGTTCTGGCTTATGCGTTACCCAAAATTTGGGCTGAAGAGCTGCCAGCTATGGTTGTTATTGGCTTGTTTCTTGCCTTTTGGGTAGCGTTAGCGACCCTAACGGAAGTTCAGCAAACAGTGAAGCAACGTAAGCAAGGCTGGTCAGGGCTTACGAAAATTTCCGGTAGCCACTGGGGCATGGTACTTGGCCACTTAGGCTTCGCCGTTACGCTTATTGGTATTAGCTTAGTATCGCACTACGAACAGGAACGCGATATTGCACTTGCTCCGGGACAGTCAGTTGAGGTTATGGACTACCAAGTGGTGTTTGAGCGTTTAGAGCATCGTGAAGGACCTAACTACGATTCCGATGAAGGCTTGTTTACGGTTTATCAGGACGGTGAGCAAGTCACTCAGCTCACGAGTGAAAAACGCTTCTACCGAGTTCAGCGTACTAGCATGACCGAAGTGGGTCTCGACGCCAGTCTGTTACGTGATATTTATATTGCCATGGGCGAGCCCTTAGATGATGAAACCTGGGCAATTCGCTTTTATATAAAGCCTTTTGTCCGCTGGATATGGCTTGGTGCCATTATTATGGCCATTGGTGGCGCTATGGCACTAGCTGACAAGCGCTATAGAAAGCGTAGTCAAAAGGAGACTGCCAATGACTAAGTTTCGTTGGTTGATTCTGTTTGGCCCATTGGTTTTGTTTGCAGGCCTGGTGCTTTTCTTACTGAAAGGCTTAGGTAGTGATCCGACTGAGCTGGATTCGGCGTTGGTTGATGATCCAGTGCCGCAGTTCGAGGCTCAGGATCTTTATGATACCGATATTACTTACGATGAATCGGTGCTTCATGACGGTCCGTTGCTGATGAACGTATGGGCCACCTGGTGTCCTACTTGCCGGGCTGAGCATGAGTTTTTAAATGAGTTGGCGGCTAAGGGTATTCCTATCGTTGGCCTTAATTATAAAGACGATTCTCGGGAAAAAGCGGTTAACTGGTTGAACACGCTGGGGGATCCGTACACGGTTAACTTGTTTGACCCTAAAGGCGAAATTGCTTTTGATTTCGGTGTATATGGTGCCCCAGAAACCTATTTTATTGATCATAAAGGTGTTATCCGATATCGCCACGTAGGCGATGTGAATGAGCGTAACTGGTCGAATAAACTGCAGGGGATTTACCAGCAGTTGGTGGAGGAAGCCAAATGATACGGACGCTTCTCTTGGCTTTAATTACCGCATTTTTGTTGGTTTCTTTTGTTTCAGCAGAAGATGAGAACACTCGTCAGTTCGAAAGCGAGCAACAACATGAGACCTATCGTCAGTTGATAAAAGAGTTGCGCTGTCCTAAATGCCAGAACCAGAACATCGCTGACTCCAACGCCCCTCTTGCTGAGGATATGCGTGATCGCACTTATCAGATGCTGAAAGAAGGCAAGTCGCGAGAAGAAATTATCAATTTTATGGTCGCTCGCTATGGTGATTTTGTTCACTATCAACCTCCGTTTACCAAAGTAACCAGTATTTTATGGTGGGGGCCGCTGTTAATTCTGGTTATTGGTGTAGGTACAGCGATAGTACTGACACGAAAGAAAAAAGCAGTAGCAGAATTAACGCAGGAAGAACGTGAGCGTTTAGAGCAACTGAGGAAGTCGCGCGATGAGTAGTTTATGGTTATTAATGGTGTTGATGTTGCTCGTTGCGGTGGTATTCGTATTACTGGCAACAGGCAAGCAACGGCGTTATCAAAAGCGTCAAGATGAAAACCAACGCTGGTATGAGCAACGTCTGACCGAGCTGGAAGAAGAGCGCTCTCAATATGACCTGCCTGATGAAGATTATCAGTACGCAAAGCAAGAGTTGGACAAAACGTTTTTGAATGACAGTCAGGACGTTGAAGAAAACGTCGACTGGCATCGAGCTCCCGTGGCAGTGCCTATTGTTTTGTTGTTGGTTGTTTCTGCCGGTCTTTACTGGGCTTTTGGAAGTTGGCAGTTACAGCTGCAGGCGGAAGACGCACGTAAGCAACTACCGGAATTAGGCAAGACTTTACTGCAGCAGCAGAATCAACAAGCCAGCCGTGAAGATTTAAATACCTTTGCATTAGGGCTGCGCCAAAAACTGATGCGCGAGCCCGAGGATGCAATTGCCTGGTGGATCTACGCAGGCATAATGGTTGATTTAGGAGCAGGAGAGGATGCTGATGAGGCATTCCAGAAGTCATTGCAAATAGAGCCCAATAGGGTAAATACATTAGTCAGTTACAGTCGCTTTCTATTGATGTCAGGCGCCGAAGATGGTCAACCTAAGGCGGCTCGTCTTCTGGCTCGCGCGTTAAAGCAAGACCCTGATAATATCGAGGCCTTATCGTTACTGGGCTTTGTTGCCTTTGAGCGTCAGGACTGGGCGCAAGCGATCAGTGCCTGGGAATTGCTAAAAGAACGTTTACCAGAAAATACTGAAAGATATCAGGCTGTAGTCAATGCGTTGAATAACGCTAAAGAGCAACAGTCCAAAGCTGAGGTTCAATTACAGGTTAGGGTTGAGTTAAGCGATAATATGCGTCACCACTTGCCGGAAAATGGCACGCTCTTTGTTTATGTCACGGGAACGCAACAGCCTATGCCGGCAGCCGTGGTTCGCCAACCCATCAGTGAATTTCCCGTTACTGTAACCTTATCGAATCAGAATGCTATGCTGCCTGACTATAAAATGAGCGATTTAGAACAATGGCAAGTGCATGCCCGTATTTCGCAAGATGAGAAAATAGATCGGCAAGCAGGTGATCTTGAAGCTGAAAAAGCTACTATAAGTGCTGATGACTCAGCCGAATTAACTTTGACCTTATCAAGCCGGATTGAAGAATGAAAAAATATGGATTGTTATTACTCGTTTCTATACTAATGGCTGGGTGTTCATCGACACCAGATGACCCCTATGCGGACCCACGCGACCCATTTGAAGACTTTAACCGGGGCATGTGGGAGTTCAACCGCGATGTGGACAAAGCGGTCTTAAAACCGGCAGCAGAAACCTATGAATATATTCCACAACCAATTCGAACCTCTTTATACCAGGCTGTAGAGAACCTGGATGAGCCCTCGTCATTTGTAAATAATTTGCTGCAGTGGAAAGTAGCCGATGCCGGTATCTCACTAAGTCGCTTTGTTGTGAACTCCACCGTTGGCTTAGTGGGTTTGTTTGATGTTGCAACACCTATGGGTCTGACAAAGCGGGAAGAGAGCTTTGGACAGACGCTGGCAGTCTGGGGCGTGCCTGAAGGTCCCTATTTAATGCTGCCGCTTATGGGCCCTACGGTTGTAGTTGATCGTGGTGGTGATTACGCCGATGGCCAGTACTTTCCGTATCCTCTCTTAAGTTGGCCTATGGATGTCGCGCGTTACGCAATCAAAGGTCTGGAAATGCGCCTGCGGTTACGTGAGCAGGAACGAGTGCTGGAAAACTCTCTTGACCCTTATTCTTTTGTTAAAGATGTTTACTATCAGCGCTGGCAGGATCAAGTTTTTGACGGCAACCCACCACTTGAAGACGAAGACTTTGATGACTTTGACGATTGGGACGATGACTGGGACGCTGATGATGAATTTGATGATTCCGATGATTCCAGCGGTGAGTCTTATTGACGATTAGCCATTCCTGAACAATGCTTAGGGTATGAGTCAAAGCAAAGAGTAGACCATGCCCCGAGCACACATCGCACTAATTGAAGATGATCCGGTTTTCCAGTCTGTTGTCAGACAGTATCTGGAAAAGAACGGATACGAGGTGTGCTGTGCTGATAATGGCATTGAGGGCATTGAAATTTGCCGGACTCAGTGTCCTGATATTGTCCTGTGTGATTTAAAGCTACCGGATATTGATGGCCTTGAAGTCATTGAGCAGCTTCTTAAAGTCTGTACCCACATTCCTATTATTGTTATTTCTGCTTCGGAGAAAATGTCAGATATACGCGAAGCGGTGCGGCTGGGTGCCTGGGACTACCTCGTAAAGCCAATTCAAAGCCTGGATATTATTGAAAATGCGGTTGAGCATTGTTTACGCCGCTACCAACTAGAAGAAACCTACCTGCACGATGTTTGGGAGTTAGATGCACACATCGACATCCTTTATCAGGACGACTTGATAGTCGGGCG
>JBNJGQ010000044.1:0-13503 GCA_051747845.1 Pseudomonadota bacterium | reverse complement strand
ACTTCGTGGTTACCACGACGCGAACCATAAGAGTTAAAGTCTTTAACTTCTACGCCATTTTCCTGCAGATACTTACCTGCCGGTGAATCCGGTTTGATAGAGCCTGCCGGTGAAATATGGTCAGTGGTAATTGAATCAGCAAATACCGCCAATACGTTGGCGTCTTTAATGTCGCTCGGTGCTTGCAGTGGCTTATCAATACCTTCAAAGAACGGTGGGTTCTTAACGTAGGTAGAGTCGTCCTGCCAGTTATACGTATTGCCTTCTGCAACACTAATTGACTGCCATTCTTCGTCACCTTCAAAGACTTCACCATATTCTTTGCCGAACATCTCGTTATCAACCATTTTCACAGCTTCAGCAATTTCTGAACTGCTTGGCCAGATGTCCTTCAAGAACACATCATTACCGTCTGAATCTTTACCTAAAGGATCTTTGCTCAAATCGGTACGTGTTGTACCCGACAGCGCATAGGCAACCACTAACGGTGGTGACGCCAGCCAGTTAGCTTTAACTTCTGGGTGCACGCGGCCTTCAAAGTTACGGTTTCCTGACAACACAGAAGATACTGTCAGGTCGCCTTCATTAATGGCCTGTGTTATTTCATCATCCAACGGGCCGGAGTTACCAATACAAGTGGTACACCCGTAGCCCACTAAGTTGAAGCCAAGCTTATCCAGATATTCATCCAAACCGGCTTTTTCGAAGTAGTCGGTAACCACTTTAGAACCTGGTGCCAGCGAGGATTTAACCCAGGGTTTACGTGTCAGACCTTTCTCTACGGCTTTTTTAGCAACTAAACCAGCCGCCATCATGACACTTGGGTTTGATGTATTCGTACAAGACGTAATAGCCGCAATAACAACATCGCCATGAGATAAGGAATAGTCCTTACCTTTCACTTGTACTTCTTTGTCCTTTTCGCCCGACTTACCGTTAGTTTCCAGTATCAGGTCAAAGTTACTGCCAAGCTGCTCCATATCCACCCGGTCCTGAGGACGTTTCGGACCAGCGAGTGAAGCCGTTACAGTACTTAAATCTAGCTCCAGCGTGTCAGTGAACTCCGGTTCGTTGTCGTTATCGCGCCACAAGCCTTGAGCTTTAGAATACTTCTCAACTAACTCAATGGTCTCTTCATCACGACCTGACAGACGGAAATAACGTAAGGTTTCGTCATCAACCGGGAAGAAACCACAAGTTGCGCCATATTCCGGCGACATGTTTGAAATAGTTGCACGGTCAGCTAACGGCAGATTGTCCAGCCCCGGACCATAGAACTCAACGAACTTACCTACAACGCCTTTCTCACGCAGCATTTGGGTAACGGTTAAAACTAAATCTGTCGCGGTTACACCTTCTTTCAGCGCACCAGTCATACGGAAGCCGACAACTTCAGGTATTAGCATGGAAACCGGCTGACCCAGCATTGCCGCTTCAGCTTCAATGCCGCCAACACCCCAGCCAAGTACGCCAATACCGTTGATCATGGTTGTGTGCGAGTCGGTGCCAACCAAAGTGTCAGGATAGGCAAAGGTTTTTCCGTCTTCTTCCTTGGTCCAGACACTTTTACCTAAATACTCCAGGTTCACCTGGTGACAAATACCGGTGCCCGGCGGTACTACGCGAAAGTTCTCAAAGGCACCCTGTCCCCACTTCAGGAACTCGTAACGCTCTTTGTTACGTTCCATCTCAAAGCGGACGTTTGCTTTAAATGCCCCTTCGGTTGCGTATTTGTCGACCATTACCGAGTGGTCAATCACCAAATCGACCGGCGACAACGGGTTAATGACTTCGGGGTCATGCCCCGCTTTGGCTACGGCGTCTCGCATTGCGGCTAAATCAACAATGCCCGGGACACCGGTAAAGTCCTGCATTAAGACCCGCGCAGGACGGTACTGAATTTCACGGTCGATTTTTTTCTTTTTCGACCAGTCCACCATGGCTTGTAAGTCGTCCTTTGTGACGGTTTCGCCATCTTCATTTCGTAATAGATTTTCGAGCAACACTTTCATTGAAGCCGGAAGTTTTGAAATGTCTCCTAAGGCTTCCTCTGCTTTAGGCAGGCTGTAGTAATGAAAGGTTTTTCCTTTAACGTCTAACGAACTTAAGGTTTTCAGACTGTCTTTGCCTGACATAGATACTCTCCCATTCGCTTCCAAAAGCGTAGTTTTTAGCTCAACGGTCTTTTAAATATAGACAAACTGAACCGTTTCAGCCATTGAAATTGTGCTTTGATGTAAACATAAATCAAAGGTTTGTGCCAATTAACTGGTGGTTAAGTACTCAGTTAAGCAACTATTTTTATTATAAATTGTGTTTATATTACATAGTCTGCAAAAAGCGTTTAAGATCAACAGAACGTCAGTCTTACCGAAATCAATAAGGACATAATGGATGAGTCAGGTACTCGACGATTTACTCAACTTACTGACCCTCGAAAGCATTGAGGACGGTCTTTACCGTGGACAAAGTCAGGATTTAGGCTTTGGTGCTGTCTTTGGTGGCCAGGTTATTGGACAAGCTTTATCAGCGGCTAAAGAAACTTTGCCGCAAGAGCGCGTTTGCCATTCATTTCACAGTTACTTTTTACGTCCTGGTGATGCTAAAAAGCCTATTGTCTACGATGTTGAAACCATACGCGACGGTAAGAGCTTTTCAGCGCGTAGAGTTAAAGCCATACAATACGGTAAGCCGATTTTTTACATGACGGCGTCTTTCCAGCAACAGGAAGATGGTTATGAGCATCAGGATACCATGCCAGAGGTTCCCGGTCCTGAAGGCCTGGTTTCAGATTTGGATATTTATCGCGAACACGAAGAGCTAATACCGGCGCCACTGCGCAAAAAGTTCATTTGCGATAAACCCATAGAAATGCGCTTTGTGACACCCTACAACCCATTTAAGCCCGAAAAAGATGAACCGCGCCGCTACGTCTGGTTCAGAGCAAACGGTAACATGCCGGATGATCAACGCGTTCATAAGTACTTGCTGGCGTATGCGTCAGACTTTAACTTTTTGCCGACCGCACTGCAGCCCCACGGTTTAAGCTTTGCCCAACCCAATATGCAAGTTGCTACTGTTGACCACGCCATGTGGTTTCACCGGGATTTCCGTATGGATGACTGGCTGCTTTACGCAATAGACAGTCCTTCAGCCAGCGGGCAACGCGGTTTAGTTCGTGGGCAAATATTCACGCGAGATGGTGTGTTAGTTGCGTCGACAATACAGGAAGGCGTTATGCGGGACCGCGGTTAAGCGCGATCCCGCCATTAGGGCGTATTGACGTTTGCTGGTTAGGTCAGCGAAACAAAGAAACCGGCGATTGCGGCACTCATCATGTTTGCCAAAGTCGCTGCCAATAAGGCACGCATACCTAAACGAGCTATGTCATGGCGTCGACTGGGCGCCATACCACCTAACCCACCCAGTAAAATGGCAATGGATGAAAAGTTAGCAAAACCACACAGGACAAAGGTAATAATCACCTGAGAGTTTTCGCTTAACTGATCTTTGTAGTTAACAAAGTCCAGGTAGGCAACGAACTCGTTGATTACCAGCTTTTGGCCAATAAAGCTTCCCGCCAGGTTCGCTTCGTCCCAGCTAACTCCTAAAACATAGGCAACAGGCTGAAAAACATAGCCGAAAATTTGCTGTAAGGTCAGATCAGAATAACCAAACCAACCGCCAACCCAGCCAAAAATACCGTTAACCAATGCAATAAGTGCAACAAAGGCCAGCAGCATAGCACCAACATTCATCGCCAATTGCAGGCCGCTGGATGCGCCCTGTGCTGCGGCATCAATGACGTTCGCTGAGTTATCTTCGACTTCCACTTCTTCCAGGTCGTTACGTGGCTTTTCACACTCAGGAATCATCATTTTGGCCATGAGGAAACCGCCAGGAGCCGCCATGAAGCTTGCTGCAATAAGGTACTTCAGCTCAACGCCAACACCGGCGTAACCAGCTAAAACTGAGCCAGACACCGACGCCATACCACCAACCATGACTGCGAACAGTTCTGAACGAGTCATAGTACCGATAAACGGCCTTACCATCATAGGCGCTTCGGTTTGTCCGACAAAAATATTAGCGGCAGCTGACATCGATTCAGGGCGACTGGTACCCAGCAGCTTTTGCAGGCCCCCGCCCAAAATGCGAATAACCCACTTCATAATGCCTAAGTAGTAAAGAACTGAAATGAGAGAAGAGAAGAAAACAATGACTGACAAAACTTGAATAGCGAAGACGAAGCCAAATTCTTCTGACGCCAAGTTACCAAATAAGAAATCGATACCCGCTTTGGTATAACCAATAACAGCGGAAACACCTTGCGCGAAACCGAACAACAGCTCCCGTCCAATAGGCACGTAGAGAACAAAGCCGGCCAACAGAACCTGAATGCCAAAAGCACCTAAAACGGTACGCCAGCGGATAGCTTTACGGTTCGTTGAAACCAAGTATGCAACGATAAAGATGACGGCAACGCCGAGAATACTATTCATAAAAGAACCAATTTTATTCCGCCAGCAACTGACGTATTTTTGTTTTTATAATATCAATGGCGATTTCGTTTTGACCACCGCGAGTGACAACGAGATCAGCAAACTGCTTGGACGGGAATATAAAGTCAAAGAATGCGGGACGAACATACTGCTCATATTGCTCGGTAACCGACTGTAAAGTCCGGCCACGCTCTTCAATATCACGCTTAATACGACGCAGCAAACAAATATCCAAAGGCGTATCCATAAACACCGAAATATCAAACTGCTCGCGTAGTTTTTCATCAGTTAAAAGCAAAATACCTTCAACCATCACAACTTTTGCAGGCGCGACCCGTATTGATTTTTCCAAACGGGTATGAGTAGTGTGGCTATACTGTGGCATCTCGACAGCTTCGCCAGCTTTTAATTGCCGCAAATGTTGCATCAGCAAATCGTGTTCGAAAGCAGCCGGCTGATCATAGTTAGTTAACACCCGTTGTTCCATGGTCATATGACTCTGGTCACGGTAGTAAGCATCTTCGGCCAGAATAGCAATGCCGTCAGTTCCTAACTCAGCCACCAACTCCTGATACACCGTTGAGGCAAACAGGCTCTTTCCTGACGCTGAAGCGCCAGCTATAGCTATAACTGTTATTTTACTCACAAGCTTCCGTTTCTATTTGCTGCAAACCGCGCGCAATTATCCTTGATTGTCTGCGTAATTAAAAGACTTGACTGCCACCTTTATTCTCACCCTGTCTGAGCACAAGTTTCCATATGTTTAATTTCGTTACAATTTAGTCTGAACATAAGCAGGCATAATAGTGGCGACTCTCGTATAGTAATGGCGCTTAATAAAAAATAATTCAGGAACAATAATGAAAATGATGAAAACAATTACCGCTGTTGCGGTAGCGACAGCCCTTCTAGGTGGCTGCCAGTCAACTCAGTCAGCTAATAACCAACAGGCTGTTAGCCAGTCACAATTTCCAGAAGTGAAGGTCAACTATGAGACTTTTACTTTAGATAACGGCTTAACTGTCGTTGTTCATGAAGACCGCAAAGCACCTATTGTTGCGGTAAACGTTTGGTATGCCGTTGGCTCTAAAGACGAAAAAACCGGACAAACCGGCTTTGCTCACTTATTTGAGCACCTGATGTTCAATGGTACCGAAAACTACGACGACGAATATTTCGGTCCTTTTGAGCGCGCAGGCGCTACAGAAATGAACGGTACCACCAACAATGACCGTACCAACTACTTTGAGAACGTCCCTACGCCAGCACTTGATATGGCACTTTGGATGGAATCTGACCGTATGGGTCATCTGTTAGGTGCTGTCACTCAGGATAAACTTGATGAACAGCGTGGCGTTGTACAAAATGAGAAACGCCAGGGTGAAGCTCAGCCTTATGGTAAAGCCTGGAGTTATATAGCCGAACAAACCTTCCCTAAAGGCCACCCATATTCGTGGTCCGTTATTGGCTCAATGGAAGATTTGAACGCAGCTTCGCTGGACGACGTACACCAGTGGTTTGAAGATTACTACGGCGCAGCCAATGCAGTGTTAGTATTAGCAGGCGATATTGATGTTGAAACAGCGAAAGAAAAGGTAGCCAAGTACTTTGCCGATATCGAACCTGGTAAGCCATTACAGAAGCAAGAAGCCTGGGTTGCTAAGCGCGATGAGCAAAAACGTTCTACCATGGAAGATCGCGTTCCGGCTCCTCGAGTTTATAAAGTGTGGAATACCGCACAAATGGGAACTGCCGACTCTGAGTACCTTAACCTGTTGTCCGATATTTTGGCTAACGGCAAAAACTCACGACTTTATGAGCGCCTAGTTTATAACGAACAAATTGCCAGCTCAGTGGGTGCATTCCAATACGGTCGTAAACTGGCCGGTCAATTTATGATCACTGCCGACGCCAAGCCCGGTGTTGAACTTGAACAGATTGAAAAAATTATCGATGAAGAACTTGCACGCCTGATACAAGAAGGCCCGACAGCAGCAGAATTACAACGCACTAAATTCAGCACTACGGCAGATTTTGTTCGTCGCGCTGAAAAAGTTGGTGGTTTCGGTGGCAAGTCCGACATACTCGCATCTGGCGCGGTCTACCATAATGACCCGGGCTTTTACGAAAAAGAAATGAAGTGGACCAAACAAGCTTCAACTAACGATCTGCAAAACGCGGCAGAACGTTGGTTAAGTCATGGTGATTTCGTTCTCAATGTTGTTCCACAACCAAACTACACTGCCCAAGAAACCGATGCAGACCGTTCACAATTACCCAATGTCGGTGACTTACCGCAGTTAGAACTACCACAAGTTGAACAGTTTACTTTATCTAATGGGTTAGAAGTTTATCTGGCACAGCGTAGCGATACACCGACCATTGAAATGAGTCTGGTTTTTGACAGTGGTTATGCTTCCGATGTTGGCGGTAAACTCGGTACCGCAAGTTACACCATGTCGATGCTAAAAGAAGGTGCAGGAAACTTAAGTGCGCTAGAGTTGAATAAGCGTTTAGAGTCTTTAGGTACCAACTTAAATGCGTCGGCCAGCCTGGATAGTTCACGCATTAGCATGGACACACTCAGCGTTAACTTCGCTGAAAGCCTGGCGTTAATGAATGATGTTCTGCAAAATCCAGCCTTCTCTGAAGAAGAAATTGAGCGCAAGCGTTCAAACTGGATAGAAGGCATTCGCAAGGAAGAAGCACGCCCTCAAACTCAGGCTCTACGTGTTCTTCCAGGCTTAATGTTCGGCGACGGTCACGCTTATAGCCAGCCGTTAACAGGTTCAGGTACCGCTGAGTCTATTAAGTCTTTAACTCGTGAAGACTTGGTCGAGCATGCGCAAACCTGGTTACGTCCTGACAACGCCAAATTGGTTATCGTTGGCGATACAACCGTTGAGCAAGCGCAGTCACTGTTAGAAGAGCAGCTCTCTAGTTGGCAGGCTCCGGCTTCTGACAAACCTGAAAAGTCGCTTGATGCTTCAATGGCCTCTGAAACCAACCGTGTTTTCCTTATCGATAAGCCAGGAAACCCACAATCTTTAATTATAGCCGGACAGCTGGCTCCTTCTGGTCAGGTTGATAACGCCGATACCATCGATGTTATGAACACCATTCTTGGTGGTAGCTTTACCAGCCGTCTGAACATGAACTTACGTGAAGACAAAGGCTGGTCTTACGGTGCTCGTTCAATTTGGCTGGACAATGAAGGTCCGGGCTTGTTAATGGCTTTGGCACCAGTGCAAACTGACAAAACCAAAGAGTCGGTTGAGGAAATCATAAAAGAGTTCACTCAATACGAAGGCGACAAGCCTGCTACAGAAGACGAACTGGCCAAAGTAAAAGCTAATAAAACCGCTAAATTACCTGGTGCGTATGAAACTAAAGGTAGCTTGCTTAGCGGTTTAGTCAGCACTTTCAATAAAGGCAAAGACGTTGAATACCTGGAAGCTTATGGACAGCGCATCAACGCTATTACCCTTGACGATATTCAGGAAAATGCCGATAAGGTTCTGACACCTGATGCTATGACCTGGGTAATTGTTGGCGACTTAGCTGAGATTGAAGATAAGATCCGTGAACTTAACCTTGGGGAAGTGACTATCCTGAGTGAAGACGACATTAAATAATAATGTCTGCCCCCAGCCTTTCCGGCTGGGGGCTTTTTTTATGCACCAAATAATTGCTCTGCGCGACTGTGCAGGATCCAACTGGTAAGAATGTATTTGTCGTTAGAAACTGGCGTTCTTCCTCTGTGAGTATGAGTAAAATACGCTGGTGCTATCACCATTTGACCCGCTTTAGGCCTTAGCGAACGGTCCTGATAGTAGAAGTCCGTTTCTCCGCCATCTTCCACGTCATTCAGGTAATACATAAACAATAGAGCTCTGTGCAGTGGTTCAGTAGAGCCCTTTTGCGGATAAGCTTCGCAATGCCAGTAATTGTAATTGCCTTTGCCTTTTCGATAACGCTGCATTTGTATTGCCCCAACCCGAAACAGCTTCTGCATAATTGCCATTTCATTACCTTTTGCGACTTCATCAAAGTTATCATTAGTCAAAGCAACAGGTTGTTTCGTTTTAGGGTGCTGCAATGTCAGTGCGACAGGCCCAATTAAAGCAAACCGGTATTTCTTAAAGTACTCCAGCGCGTGGCGTGCTGTTGTCTGCTGAATTTTTAGCAACAACTCCTGATACTCAGGATGAGCATTGAGCGATAAATCGGTACTGACCTTTTTCGTGGTATCCACCCCACCACCAGTGCGGCCATCGAACGTGTGTGGAGACTCTTCAAAAACATCAATGAGTTGCTGGCATAACTCGTTCGATAGAGCATTATCATAAGTTTCAATGAAATCATTCATAGCAGTGACTTTTCCTGACCTTATGTGTTTTAAGAATCAAAAGAGCTTAATTTAATACGCGGTTTACGTCCGGGGATGGCTTACCAATATAGTATCCCTGCAAATATTCAATCTGCTGGTCACAGAGGTAGGTATTCACGTCTTCGTTCTCGACAAATTCTGCCACGATAGGAATACGTAACTCTTTACAAATACTGATTAAACCATTGAGAATACTGGCACTTGTCGGGTCATGTAATACGTTCTGAACAATGCTGCCGTCAATTTTCAAATAATCCGGCCGCAGGCGTATCAAACGTGAAAAGTTAGAGTAACCTACGCCAAAATCATCAATAGCAATTTGGCCACCTAACCGCCTGACATCTCTCGCAAAAGACTGGATTTTGGTGAAGTCCTCAGTCGATTCAGTTTCCGTAATCTCAAAAATAAGCTGAGCTTTTTTATGCTCGGCAAGAACATAATGAATAAAGCTTACGGTTTCTTCGTTCAGAATATCTTCTATTGATAAATTTACAGAAATGGCAACCTGGTACTCTTCTGAGGTCAACACCGCCTGCTCAATGACAGAACGTGTAATTTCACAGTAGTAACGGGTTGCTTTTGCTTTATCAAGAAACAACCCAGGCACTAGGTCATGATTGTTGTCTCTTAACCTCACCAGCGCTTCGTAATAACTCGGCTGCCCTTTTTTTGTGCTTTTAATAGGCTGGTAGTAGTTCACAAAGCGATGGTCCGTCAAAGCTGACTGAATTTTCGGTATCCAGTTCACTTTATTCTCATTCAGGAATTCTTTTTCATAAACCACTTCAATTTTATAGCCTGAGTAAATAACCTTTGCTTTTGATAATGCACTTTCGGCCAACTGCAATTGCTTACCACGACCAACGCCCATGCCAATAGCGACATCTAGTGCAACATCGCTACTACCAATAACAAACTTCTTTGATAGCAGTAGCTGGTAGAAACTGAGTAAGTGATCTTCAAATAAATTAGGGATCATTCTGAAGTCGGGGATCAGCGCAAATTTATCGCTATACAGTCGATAAATTTTTATGTGCTTGTTTTTTAGAACCTCAGATGCCCAGTGACTAAACTGACGCAGCAGCTCATCACCAAACTCTAAACCATAGTAATCGGCATAGCTTCGAAACTTACGAATATCTAAAACAGCAAGACACTGTGCACCAACACGCTTTAGGTCATTCAGCAAGTCAACTCGTGTCGCAAGGCCGGTCACCTGATCAAACCGGGCTTCTTCTAATAGCTCATCAAGATAAACCTCGCGTGAAATATCCTGGAACAGCAAAACCAGCTCAGTTAAGTGACCATCGGTTCCATACAGCGGAATAGCCATACATCGGCACCAGTTACTACGGCTGTTACTATTCAGACAAAGTGAGCCATTCCAGGCCTCACCGCTGTTTGTCGCTTGTTTTATGGCATCCAGTATATCGTTACGGTTATCGTTATGAAGGAAAGCAGAAAATGCCGTAGTTTGTTTAAGGTAATGAATGTCTAATAATTTATGGAGAGAAGAACTCATCCAGCGAATGTTACCGTTAGGCGACAGTCGCGCACACAAAGCTGCAGATTCAAGCGTATTAATGTACTGCTTTAACAAAAATTGATCACGCATGCATGCTTGCTCAGCCTAAGTCGACAAAAGAAATGTTAGCTTTTTGTAATGTACCGAATTTACCGAGATAATAACAGTCCGCAGCACAAGATATTTACTTAACCTTACGCATTCAGTCCCGTATAATCCGCTCAAATTTAATCCAGCCAATTGATTTTAGGTTATACCCGATGAAAAAACTGATATTAGTACTCCTATTGTGCAGCTCATTTCCTTTTGCTGTAAACGCCGAACGTTACTGGTCAGATACCAGCCTTACCTATCTCAATGGAAGTGATTACGAAGTCGGAGATCCTGACCGTCATGTACTCACCCTGGAGTACGTTGGCGGCTATAGTTGGGGGAAAATATTCAGTTTTGCTGACAGGCTGGAGTCTGATAACGGCGACACCGAAACTTATATTGAGTTTTCACCTGAGTTCTACCTATTTGAGTTTGAGAATAACCCAGTAAAAAACATTAGCTTCACAACAACCGCTGAAGTAGGTGACGGTTTTACCCATTACCTATACGGTATTGGTGCTGCATTTGATGTTCCCGGTTTCCAGTTCTTTGAACTTGATGCTTATAAAAGAAATAACGATGGATTGCCAAATAACTATCAGTTGACTGCCAGCTGGGGTTTACCTTTTACTATTGGTGAGACAAAGTGGATGTTCGATGGCTTTATTGACTATGCTTCAGGCATCAGCAACGTTGGCCCGGCTAACCTTAACTTTACCTCTCAGTTGAAGTGGGATATTGCACCTTACTTTGATCTGTCGGCCCCTCTTTACGTTGGTATTGAGTATGTATACTGGCGTAATAAATTTTATATTGACGGGGTAACAGAGAAAAACCCTAACCTTCTGGTTAAATGGCACTTCTAATGAAAAAAGGGGCTTTTAAAGCCCCTTTTTTATTCATACCTCAAAACCTGTACGTCACACCAATGTTTAATGAGTTTATCTCGTATTCATCTTTATCAATCAGTTTTATCCAGTCGATAAAGTAAGTGGTTCTGGGGTTGCGGTCATATTGAATACCACCGCCATAACTCACGCTGTTTAACGTTGTATCGTCGCCAGCTACCATAAACTTCCCGCGGGAAAAACCACCAGTCACGTACAACGCAACTTCTGGTGACAAATACAGGCGGGGCTTCGCCAGCAAACTGGCAATATAATCGGTTTCAAACTTGACGCCAATATCACTACTGCTGTTTACTCCAAAGCCATAACGAGCTTCGGCAGAGATGCTATTGCTGTACCGGTAGCCCAGCATCAGATTGACCACATGCGGCGTAAATGAAGGCTTCCCTTCCAGTTCAGTATCGACATTCAACTGAGCTAAAGATGCAGCTCCGTAATAACCGCTGTCTTGTGCCTGAGTAAACGCACTAAAGAATAAAAATACACTGCTTAATAACGCCGCTCTAAAAAACACCATCGGATTTCCTTATAAAAACAATTTTTCCGTTACAGGTATTTTAACAGAATCGGCTAAAGGTGATATACCCCCTGATAATCAGCCACTTCAACATCATAAGATGTGCGTTGCATTAAACAATCACGGAAGGTTTCAAGGGCGTCCAGTTCACCGTGCACCAATTGCACCGGCGTATTGGGCTTTAATTTGGATTGTGCCAACCAATCCAAAATTTCTTGATAATCCGCATGTCCTGACAACCCTTCTAACGAACGTATTCGGGCTTTAACCGGTAACCACTGACCATGCAGTTTTATCGATTCAACCCCTTGCAACATTTTAGCCCCACGCGTTCCTCCCGCCTGGTGGCCGCTAAACAGAACCGTCGCGCGATGATCACCTAACCAACGCTTAAAGTGATGAAGAATACGCCCGCCTGTCGCCATACCACTTCCGGCAATAATAATATGCGGCCCGGACTGGGAGGCAATAGCCTTAGACTCATCAACCGAGCGCGTATATTCAACGGCACCAAAGGTCCTGGAACAATCAGAGTCGGACAGACGATGCAGCTTATGAAAGCGTTGATAAAGACCCGAGACATTAATTGCCATGGGGGAATCTAAATAAATGGGTTGTCTGGGTATTCGGCCTTCTTCCATAAGCTTGACTAATAAGTACTGCAACAGTTGCGCCCTGCCGACTGAAAAGCTTGGAATTAATAAAACACCACCAGCCTCAGAAGTTTCTTTTACCACGGCCGCGAGTTGCTCTTCTGCATCTTCAGTTTCCTTATGCAGCCGGTCACCGTAAGTGGACTCAAGCAATAGCAGATCTAAATCAGGTAAAGGCTCGGGCGGGTACATCATGATATCTTGTGGCCGGCCTACGTCTCCGGAAAATCCAACTTTTTTACCTTCGGCTTCAATGATAACGCTTGAAGCGCCCAGAATATGACCAGCCGGTTGCAGAGTGACCTTAATATCACCTATTTCAAACTGTTCATGAAACTCAACGCCCTGAAATAGCCTCATAGCTGACTTCGCGGTTGCTTCATCGTATAAGGGTTCGGGCTTTTCGTGTCGACTTAACTTGTGTTTACCCAGATACTTCGCATCTTCTTCCTGAATACGACCACTATCGGCAAGTAGAATGTCGCACAGTCCTGATGTTGCATGGTGCGCAAAAACAGGACCACGAAACCCCTCTTTATAAAGCACAGGAACAAAGCCGGAGTGGTCAAGATGTGCATGGGTTAAAACCACACCATCCACTTGGTTTATTCCCATAGGCAGAGGCTGCCAGTTACGTCGACGTAGCCATTTATACCCCTGAAAAAGCCCACAATCGATAAGAATCCGGGTGGAATCTGTTTCCACCAAATACTTTGACCCGGTGACGGTTTCCGCACCACCTAAAAATACAATACGCATCAGTTCTCCCTGGCTGTACAGTTTTTACCGCGCTTTTTAGCTGTTAGCAGCGCTTTGTCGGCGCGGTCGATAGTTGCCATAATATGCTCATCCGACACGACCTCAGCCACTCCAAAGCTACAAGAAAAGCCTTGATTAGAGCCTTCCAGTGTCGCC
>JBNJGQ010000043.1:0-13554 GCA_051747845.1 Pseudomonadota bacterium | reverse complement strand
TGCACCACACCCAAGGCTGCATAACAGTCTTTCAAGTTATGAGTCAGAATGCGTACAGCGCGAATGTCGAACAACTGATCAAACTGCAGATGTTTTTTCTGCATTTTGCGCCAAATAGAGTAGATGTGCTTAGGCCGCCCGTAGACATCAGCGTCTATACCTTGCTGCCTCAGCGCGTTTTGCAGCTCAGACACAAAATTATCAATATATTGCTCACGGTCGGTCCGACGCTCATGCAGACGTTTGGCAATGGTTTTATAGGTATTAGGGTGCAAGTAGCGAAATGAGATATCTTCCAGCTCCCATTTAAGCTGGCCTATACCTAGGCGATTGGCCAACGGCGCGTAAATTTCCGCACACTCTTTGGCGGCCAGCACCCGGGTTTCTTCATCGGCTTTTTTCACTTCTCTCAGGTAGCAGATGCGCTCAGCCAGTTTTATCAGCACGGCGCGTACGTCTTCGACCATAGACAGCAGCATGCGCCGCACATTATCGATTTGGCCACCGTCCGGCTGACCGTGCTGGAAATGCTGTAAGTCGCTAATACTTTGCATTTGTTGCACATTGCGCAACAGCACTATCAGAGTTTTAGACTGTTTACCGTTAAGTTTATCTAAATCGAGCTTGCCGGCTTCCAAAAGCGGTACATACAGCGCCGCCAACAGCGATTCGGCATCGAGCTTGAGCGGGGCCAGTATTTCAACCATTTCCTGGCCTTTTAACAGCGCGGCTTCTTCTTTGGGAAACTGTTGCTTTAACTGCTCCAGAGTACTTTCTAAAGGCTCAGGATCACTCACAGCGTTCAGCCAATGCTGTTCACTGTCTTTGTATTTGGGATCATCCACGTGGGTACTGCGTACATGGACCATGATTTACGACGCTCGCTCCAGACAAACCATGGTTTCAATGTGATGCGTTTGCACAAACATGTCAACTGTGCAGAGCTTAGTTATACGGTAGTCGGAGCTCTTTTTCTCAGGTTTTAACCCAGCTATTATGGCCAGATCACGCGCAAGTGTGTCGGGCGCACAGGACACATACACAATGCGCTTAGGTCGCTGCTCGGGTTTAAGCTTTTTGAGTAATGCCATAACACCTTCAGCACCCGGGCGCGCTGGATCCAGACACCATAAATCGGCAGGTTCCTTTAAATCAGCCGCGGTAATGTCATTCAAGTCAGCAGACAGCGACGTTAAGTTATTCAAACCGTTAGCTTCGGCGTTGCTGCGTGTTTGCTCCGCCATGCGATACACACCTTCCACCGCCAGCAATGACTTAGCCCGGCGTGCCAGTGGAATACTGAAATTACCGATCCCCGCGAAAAAGTCATACACACGTTGTGTTTTCTCAGGTGCCAGCCAGTCGAGAGCCTGTTGCACCATACGCTCGTTAATTCCGCCATTAACCTGCAAAAAGTCACCGGGCTGAAAGTGGAGTTTGTCGCCATCAATGGAGGTATCAAAGGGTAAGTTTGCGTTATTCAGTGGCGTTAATTCGTTGTCACTTTGCAGCCAAATATCAATGTCATTCTCTGCCTGCCAGTTCTCAAGTGACTGTATGGCATCTTTTGGCAAGCTGTCCGTTATGCGTAATAGAATTACTGGCTTATTGGTGTGAATGGCTTCTAAATGTCCAAGTTTAGTAGCAATACTTGAAATATTCAGTACCGGATACAGCCTATTCACGGCTTGCAACAAACTTTCGTCCGCAACTAAACAGTCATCGACAGCTACAATTTGATGGCTTTGCGCCTGACGGAAGCCGATAAGCAGCTTTTGTTCCTTGCCTAACCAGCGCGTTGCTAAACGTACTCGCCGGCGGTATCTCGTGGGATCACTAACTAGCGGTGCTTGCCACGGTAAACTCTCAGTCGCTGGGTCAAACACCCCAAACTTCTGAAACAGCTCTTCCACCACTTGTTGCTTATGGGCTAACTGATAACTTTCAGCGACATGCTGAAAGTCGCAACCACCGCATTGCCCATAGTATTTACAGGGCGCATCACGGCGATCAGCGCTCGGTTCCAGAATACGTTCAAGCGTGCCGCTATGCTTACCGGAGGTTTTGTACTGAATAACTTCCCCGGGCAAGGCGCCTATAATGAAACGTGTTTGCTGCTTACTACCCTCACCCCGGACAACCGCCCGCGCCTGATGATCCAGCGCAGAAACCTGCGCTCTCAGAGTTTTACTCACGGATTTATTGCGCTTTTGCGGCTTAAAAAATTGCGCCATTTTGGTTATCTTTAACCCAGTTTATTTCGATTCTAAAATGACCGTTGCCACAGCGTAATGCTGCTCGTCGCTTATCGACAAATGACTTGCAACAACACCCATTTCTTCAATCCACTGTGCTGCAATATCGGTGAAATGCCAGCCCGGCTTACCGAACTCGTCGTGAACCACTTGCATATGCTGGAATGAAAGCCCCGCCGAAATGCCCCGCCCAAAAGCTTTAGCACAGGCTTCTTTAGCAGCAAATCGCTTGGCTAAATACGCGGCTTCGTCAACCGATGCGCTCATTTCTTCCCGTTCTATTGGGGTCAATACACGCTTGGTTAAACTATCGCCACGCGCTAATGACTTCTCGATACGGGACACTTCAATAATATCCGTACCCAGTCCTACTATTGCCATTATCTTGCCTTATCGAGTATCTCCCGCATATCGCGGACAGCTTTATCCAGACCATCTAATACTGCACGGGCAATAATAGAGTGACCAATGTTCAATTCTACCATTTGTGGTATTTGTGCAACTTCTAATGTGTTGTGGTAGTGCAGACCATGTCCGGCGTTTACCTGCAGTCCAATAGAGTGCGCATATTCGGCAGCTTCCATTAAGCGAGCTAATTCACGGGTTTTCTCTTGCTCGGTTTCCGCTTCAGCGTATTGCCCCGTATGCAGTTCAATAATAGGGGCACCGGCATTTTTAGCGGCGTCTATTTGTTCATGATCAGCATCAATAAACAACGACACCTGAATACCTGCTTCAGTCAGTCGCTTAGTCGCCTGAGTAATAGAGTCCAGTTGACCAGCAACATCGAGGCCGCCTTCAGTTGTTAGTTCTTCACGCTTTTCGGGCACCAGGCAACTGAATGTGGGTTTTGTTTTTACCGCAATATCTAGCATTTCCTCTGTTACGGCCATTTCTAAGTTCATTGGCACATTCAGAGTCTGCTTTAACATAGCGACATCGCGGTCAGTGATATGGCGGCGGTCTTCACGCAAATGAATGGTAATACCATCGGCACCGGCACGCTCAGCAATGGCGGCCGCGGCAACAGGGTCGGGGTAACGCACGCCTCGTGCATTACGCAAAGTGGCTACGTGGTCAATGTTAACGCCCAGACGCAAACCTTTCATCATTTAGCTCCTTTCACTTCGGTGGTTTCCGCGGAACAACTCACGACTGCGCAGCGGTTTATCGCCTAAGTAAACAGATAAGGCCTCACGCATAATGTATTTCAATTGCCGTAAACGGCTTTCGTCGTCAACGTCCCAGGCAGCCAGTTTTTCAATATCAGCCACCGAATACGCTCGTTGTTGATCATCTCTGGCTTGTGTCACAAAGCCGTGATCGGGAATAAAGTAACACCAGTCGTAATTCGATAATGCCTGACCATTATCAGCATCGTAATACCAGTCAAAAGCAGCGCCAAGGTGTTGCAGCAATTGCCACTCAAACTGACGTAAAGCTGGCTCTACACGCTCACTCTCGGTCATATTCTGCAAAGCGGACAAATAACTTTCAAACAGTTCAGGAGCTTCACCTTCTGCAGGTACCAAGCGCTGAATCAGTTCATTAAGGTAAAAGCCGCTATAAAGTTTCTCCCCTTGTAGCAGTAACCTTTGGCTGGTCTGCTGCGGCTCGAGTAAGGTTAAGGTTTTTAAGTCGCTGCGTCCTTGAAACTCGGCCAGTAAGGGCATAAAGGGTTGAGCCAGACCACGCCACGGGCTTTTCGGACGTTTTGCGCCTTTGGCAACAACACGGACTCGTCCGTTATCCTCAGTGAATAAGTCCAGTATCAGACTGGTTTCCTGATAGTCCCAACGATGCAACACCAGTGCCCGCTGCGCCACTGTTTAGTCCTCGCGGTAACCGAGACTCTTCAATGCACGTTCGTCGTCTGACCAGCCCGACTTCACTTTTACCCAAAGCTTCATCATCACCTTATTATCCAACAGTTTTTCCAGATCACGGCGAGCTTCAGTGCCTATTGTCTTTAATTTACTGCCGCCCTGCCCAATAATCATACGCTTCTGCGCTTCACGCTCGACCAGTATTAGCGCATGAATATGAGTAGTCCCTTTATCAGAATGACCAAACTGCTCAATTTCTACCGTGGTTTCATACGGTAGTTCGTCGCCAGTAAACCGCATCAGTTTTTCGCGAATAATTTCCGCCGCCATAAAACGTACAGAACGATCAGTGACGTAGTCTTCCGGATAATAGTGGTAACCCGGCTGCAAGTGACTACGGACAATTTTACGCAACTCGTCGATATTATCGCCGTGAGTCGCCGATATTGGCAAAATAGCAGCAAATGAATGCTGTTCATTCAACCACTGCAAATGCGGCAATAACCGCTCTTTGTCTTTAAGCTGGTCGACCTTATTAACCAATAATACAACAGGTGTTTTGCTGCGCTGAATTTTCTCCAGCACCATTTTGTCATCTTCCAGCCACTTTAAATTCTCGACAACAAAGAGTACTAAGTCGACGTCTTTTAGAGCAGAAGAAGCGGTTTGGTTCATTACACGGTTAATCGCACGGGGTTCTTCTTTATGCATACCCGGCGTATCCACATAAATAGCCTGGCAGTCACCGTCAGTATCAACGCCCAGAATACGGTGTCGGGTCGTTTGAGGTTTATTTGAGGTAATACTGATTTTTTGCCCAAGTAAATGGTTAATCAGTGTCGACTTACCTACATTAGGACGACCAACGATGGCAACAAAGCCACTGTGTTTATTCTCATCCAGTTCAATATCCAGCGTCATGCGCTCTCCTGCAAATGTTCTAAAGCGGCCGTTGCTGCTGCCTGTTCGGCTTTACGGCGGCTGGTACCTGTGCCTTTAAAAGGGTCATCGATACCTTCTACAGAACAGTTTACGGTAAATTGTTGGTTGTGAGCCTGCCCCTGCGTAGCAACAACATCGTACTCGGGTAAAGGCTGTTGGCGTGACTGCAACAATTCTTGCAATCGGGTTTTAGGGTCTTTCTGACTGACACCCGGCTTAATCTGTTCCAGTTGCGGCTGAAACCAGTTAAGTATCACCTGGCGGACCGTATCTATTTCACTGTCCAGATAGATGGCACCGATAATAGCTTCTACTGCGTCAGCCAAGATAGATTCACGACGATATCCGCCGCTTTTCAGCTCGCCCTGCCCCAGTGACAAAAAGTCGCCCAGGCCCATCTTCTTGCCAAGCTTAGCCAACGAGCGGCCGCAGACAATTGCTGCGCGCATGCGGCTTAAATCACCTTCGGCGACATTAGGAAACTGCTGGTATAAAGCCTCTGCTATAACCAACCCCAAAATGGAGTCACCTAAAAATTCTAAACGTTCGTTATGATTCGATGACGCACTACGGTGGGTCATTGCCTGACGCAGCAACTCCTGCTGTTCAAAACGATGACCAACAATTTTTTCCAGTTCCGTGAACGGTGGTCTGGGCAAACTCACTCAATACTCCCTAGCCTTTCAAATCGAACTCCGGTAGGAACCCATGACGGCAACCAACTATCGCGACTGCGATCCATTTCAAAACTCATCCAGATAAATACGGCTCTACCAACCAGTAATTCCTCATCAACAAACCCCCAGTAGCGGCTGTCACGAGAGTTATCGCGGTTATCACCCATTGCAAAGTATTGGCCTTCAGGTACCACCCATTCATCTCTTTGGGTGCCCGGCTGATTAAAGTACATTGCCATACGTGACGCAACACGTGGGTCTACGAGAATGTCGTGAGTCACGTTACCTAAGTCTTCGCTGTAGGTTCGTAGCGGTGACGAGCCGGAAAAGTAAGTACCATCTTCTTTTAACGACGATTTAACGACTGTCATTTCTTCACAGTCGCGTTGACCTTCAGCGCAGGCCGGTTGAATATAAAGTGCCTTGTTACGGTATATAATGCGATCGCCGGGTAAACCCACGATACGTTTTATATAATCAATGTTTGGGTTTTCCGGATACTTGAACACAGCGATGTCACCGCGCTCAGGCTTAGTTGTTTCAACTAAGGTTTCCTGAAAAATAGGATCTTTAATGCCGTAAGAGAACTTCTCTACCAGAATAAAGTCTCCTTTCAACAAGGTTGGCATCATTGAACCGGAAGGTATCTGAAATGGTTCATACAGCACAGTACGCACCACTAACACCAAAGCAATAACAGGAAAAATGGATTCGCTCAGCTCCATCAATTTCGGCTGAGGCGCCAGGCTTTCTCTTTGTTCATCGGTTAAAGCACTGGTTGTTTTGTTCTCAACCTCAGCAATAACCGCTTTGCGCTTTGGCTTTAATACTCGAGCATCGTAAAGCCAGAACAGCCCGGAGATAACAGTAATAAAGGTTAAAATAATTGAAAAATAATTGGCCATTTCCTATTTGCCCACTTTTAAAACCGCAAGGAAGGCTTCCTGAGGCACTTCAACGTTACCCAGGTTCTTCATGCGCTTTTTACCTTCTTTTTGTTTTTGTAAAAGCTTCTTCTTACGACTAATGTCACCGCCATAACATTTAGCTGTTACGTTTTTACGTAGCTGCTTGACCGTTGAACGCGCAATAACATGGTTGCCAATGGTCGCCTGGATTGCGATATCAAACATTTGCCGCGGAATTAACTCACGCATTTTATCAACCAACAACCGGCCTCGCCCTTCGGCATGATCACGGTGCGTGATCATTGCTAAGGCATCGACGCGGTCGCCATTTATCAGTATATCGACACGAACCATGTCCGCAGGTTCAAATTTCTTGAACTGATAATCTAAGGATGCATAGCCACGACTGGTCGATTTTAATCTGTCAAAGAAGTCCATAACCACTTCAGCCATAGGCAACTCGTAAGTTACCGAGACTTGTTTACCATGATAGGCCATGGCGGTTTGTACACCGCGCTTATCAACACAAAGTGTGATGACATTGCCCAAAAACTCCTGAGGAACCAGAATATTGGCTTCTACAATGGGTTCATAAATGGTTTCAATATCATTAACCGGCGGTAAATTAACCGGGTTATCAACTTTCACCATACTGCCGTCAGTTTTTTCAACTTCGTAAACCACAGTCGGTGCTGTGGTGATTAAGTCGATATCGTACTCACGCTCCAGTCGTTCCTGGATAATCTCCATGTGCAGCATTCCAAGGAAGCCACAACGAAAACCAAAGCCAAGCGCGGCTGAGTTTTCTGGTTCATAAAAAAGCGAAGCATCATTTAACGACAATTTCCCCAAGGCATCGCGAAACGACTCGTAGTCATCCGAGCTTATCGGGAACATACCTGCATAAACCTGAGGTTTTACCTTTTTAAAACCCGGAACCGGTTCTTTCGCCGGGTTACGCGTGTTGGTCAGCGTATCACCAACCGGCGCCCCCAAAATGTCCTTAATGCCAGAAATGACATAGCCCACCTCACCGGTATGCAAAATACCAGTTTCGTGGGGTTTAGGATCGAAATAACCCACTTTATCAATTTGATGAGACTGCCCAGTAGACATCACGGTCATCTTCTCACCTGCCCGTAAGGTACCGTTGCGCACCCGGACTAAAGAGACCACGCCCTGATAGTTATCAAACCAGGAGTCAATAATAAGGGCCTGCAACGGTTCTTCCGGTTCGCCCTTAGGCGGTGGTATCTGACGGACGATACGTTCAAGCACATCATCAATACCTAAGCCGGTTTTAGCTGAGCACTGAACAGCGTCTACGGCCTCAATGCCAACAATGTCTTCTATTTCCTGTGCGACGCCCATGGCATCGGCTTGTGGCAGGTCAATTTTGTTCAGTACCGGTACCACTTCCAAGTCCATTTCAATTGCGGTGTAACAGTTTGCCAACGTTTGGGCTTCTACCCCCTGCGCCGCATCAACAACCAGCAAGGCACCTTCACAACCAGCTAGTGAACGTGATACTTCATAAGAGAAGTCAACGTGTCCCGGGGTATCTATGAAGTTTAGTTGATAGGTCTCACCGTCTTTTGCCGTATAATAGAGCGTCACACTTTGCGCTTTTATGGTAATACCGCGTTCGCGCTCTAAGTCCATGGAGTCCAGCACTTGCTCGGCCATTTCGCGGTCTGTCAGTCCTCCACAGTGCTGGATCAAGCGATCCGACAAGGTCGATTTACCGTGGTCAATGTGAGCGATGATCGAGAAGTTACGAATATTACTTTGCTTGAACGCCCTATTCGGCATTGATGATACCTCTGTAAAACTAAATTCTGGAACTTAAAAAATTAGCCCCGATCATACTCATGTTAGCGGCAAGAACAAAGGACTTTATGCCGGTTCAGGGGTTTGAGTGCCGAACCTCAGCTGAAGTTTCCAGTTTAACCATTGCGTTGACTTGAATATCACGTTTGCGAAACCAGCGTTTTAACCCCAAAAAGGTCAAAGCAAAGCCCGCAAAAGACAATAAAATGATAAAGCCTTCAGTTAATGTCCCTGTATTCTCAAGTAATACGGCAATTAAAAGCAGGACCAGTATAGGTAGGCCATAAAGCAATAAGGCAAAACGCGTTACAGCAGTATCGGGCACTTCAAGTTGGACATGTTCGCCAGGACGAAAAGCTTGTTCCGTTACTACGGTGAACTGTGCATTTCTGTCAGCAAAGACCTTGCTCAGAATACCTGCGCCACAGTTAGAAACCTGTGCGCATCCGGAGCAGGCGGTTTTAAGTTGAGTTGTTACTGTAACCCGGTTGCCTTCAACCGCAGTAACTTCGGCAATCTCTTTCATTATTGAACTTCTGTCGCTATGCGTTGGGCCATGGTCAACGGCACCTGCCCAACAACGGTCACAAGAAAGTTATTATACCGCTTTGAGAATAAAGTTTGTGAGGAAGATAACGCCAAATCGGTTTCCATGCCCTCAGTTAGCTCTGCAACATAAACCGAATACTCTGCCAGGCCATCTGAAAATAAGTAGTGATCCACCGGCGTTGAGTCCACCACCAAGGTATGACTTTGCTGGCTTAATAATCTAAAACCTTGTGGTGCCCAGCGGGGGTGCGCATCATACTGTGTTGGCCTTGTTACTCGCAGCTCTTCAAGCATAGGCGGCATTTCAATGTTTTTAATTTCGGTCATTATTTCAGGCGCAGTTTCACGAACGGATAAGCTGGTCAGTTGTACCTGCTCTACTACATCGCCAGACTGATTCAGCATAATAACCTTGAGCGGCATACCATGTTTACGATCAATCCATAGCGAGTAGCTATAGCGCTGGTTGTCTCTGCTTAATATACGAATATGTTGCGCATTACGGCCCAGAACCCGTGCGCCTCCGCCAACCGTTACCTGGTAGCTATGGCTTAAGCGTTCAAAAGGCTCAGAAAAAGCGGCGGGAAGAATTGCTGTGATGCTATCGGATTTTAATGCGTAATTACTGGCAGAGGTATTAAAATGAGCAACCCGGTCATCCACTCTTAAAATGCGAAAATCGGGGCCGTTCATTTGAATTAAGAGCTCAGCACTGCCTGCGTCAGGATCGTTACCCTGTAGCCACTGATAAGGCTCTATTTGATCGCCATGGGCGTGAACTAATGAAGCTTCAAAATTCAATTCGGTTAAGGCGATCGCCATACGGTTGAACCAGTCAGCTCCATTCTCTGTTTGTTCGCTACCTTCCTGTGCGCTGACAGCTGAACTTCCTGCTAATAAAAAAGCGCCGCATAAAATGGACCGATACAACCGAGATATCATGGTTTTAATTACCTTTGTTGAGCTCCTGCTCAGATTGTTTCTCTTCACTTTCTGCTTTTTGCTGCAACATCAGCTGTTGCTGGTGATCAATCATGTACGACTGAACCTGGCGACGGCGTTGCTGGTCGTTAATTTGTGACATTGGCTCAACCCGATTTAGGCTGACCGGCTCACGACCACCGCCAATTGGGCTGGTGAGTAATGCAGGTTCTGCACTCCCGCCATCAGGCGTTGTCGGCTGCTGATAGGTTTGCACAGTCATTACCGCAACAACAGCAACACTTGCCGCAACGGCAACTTTAGCAAAAGGCTGGAACCAGCGTGACGCGGCTTTGTTCTGACTCTTTGAACGACCAAAACCCGGGGTCACAACTTTATTAGATTCCTCATTAACACTAATACGAACTTGTTCACTAATATCCAAGCTGATATCGGTGTTTAAATCCCCTTTAATGGCGGCACGAATAACACTATACCGGTGCCATTCCTGCGTTGCCTGTTCATCATCCAGTAGCGCTTCTATTTCATCAGCATTGATGACCTGGTCATCAAACAGCGCGGATGTTGATTCTGATTTGTTCCGAGACATAGCTGCCCCTCTTTAGTTTACCGTTCCAGCAACGGTCGGAGTTGATTATCTATTGCTTCCCGAGCGCGAAAGATGCGAGAGCGGACAGTCCCAATAGGGCAATCCATTTCTAGCGCAATTTCCTCGTAACCGAGACCCTCAATTTCCCTTAATGTAATTGCCCGACGTAAGTCTTCAGGCAAATCATCAATTGTTTTCAGTACCACATCTCTGATTTCATCAGACAACATTTGTCTTTCCGGAGAAGCACTGTCTCTTAGTGCTCCAGCTCCTTCATAGAACTCTGCGTCTTCAGCATCAATGTCAGATGCGGGCGGCTTTCTACCTTGCGAAACCAAATGGTTCTTCGCTGTATTCACCGCAATTCGGTACAGCCAGGTATAAAAAGCACTGTCACCACGGAAGTTCGGTAGCGCTCGATACGCTTTTATAAATGCTTCCTGTGCAACATCAGCTACATCACCCTGTTGTTTGACATAACGCGATATCAAACTCATGACTTTGTGCTGATACTTCTTTACCAGCAGATCAAAAGCCCGGTTATCACCTTGTTGTACTCTTTCGACCAGCTGCTGGTCACTCACCTGTTCGCTCATCCGAGCCTGTTCTCCCTTAACCCAGGAACTGCTGGAACTGGCGGCCCGTCCTGTATCTTACTGACTGTGACAGGACCGCATGTAAAAAGTTCGCAAAAATATCGCCAAATGCGTAAAATCGTTCAAAATTCACATTGAGTACTTTATGGAACCTGTTGCAAATTATCAATGCGATGTGCTGATTATTGGTTCGGGAGCCGCGGGTTTAACCACCGCTTTACAGTTGGCCGATGATTTAAAAGTCACCGTTTTAAGCAAAGGCCCGCTGACAGAAGGCTCAACGTTTTATGCTCAAGGCGGCATCGCAGCTGTTTTCGATGAAAATGACAGTATCGAAAGCCATATCGAAGATACCTTAATAGCCGGCGCCGGCCTCTGTGACCCCGAAGCGGTTAAGTTTACCACAGAAAATGCTCGTGCAAGTCTGCAATGGCTTATAGATGCCGGAGTGGGCTTCGATCAGGTGCAATCAAAGGATGACAATCCTGCCTACCATTTAAACCGGGAAGGTGGGCATAGTCACCGCCGGATTCTGCACGCCGCTGACGCCACCGGCAAGGCAGTACAGACAACATTGCAGAAAAAGGCTTTAGAACACCCTAATATCACCATTTTAGAGCGTTACAATGCCGTTGATTTAATTACCGGCTCACGCATTGGGAAACCTGCCGGCTGTTACGGTGCCTACATCTGGAACCGTCCCAAAGAACAAGTTGAAACTGTCGCTGCTGGCTGTGTTGTTCTGGCAACAGGCGGTGCCAGTAAAGTGTACCAATATACCAGTAACCCAGATATTGCCAGCGGTGATGGTATAGCCATGGCATGGCGTGCAGGTTGCGCGGTTGCTAATATGGAATTTAATCAGTTTCACCCAACCTGCTTGTTTCACCCCAACGCACAAAGTTTTTTACTCACAGAGGCCTTGCGTGGCGAAGGCGCATTACTTAAGCGTCCGGATGGCAGCCGGTTTATGCCTGACTTTCACGAGTCAGCAGAATTGGCACCCCGCGATGTCGTTGCACGGGCTATAGACTACGAAATGAAACGTCTGGGTGCCGACTGCATGTATCTGGACATTTCTCATAAACCTAAAGATTTTATCCAGCATCATTTCCCTACTATTATGGAGAAATGCCTTTCGCTTGGGATAGATATTAGTAAAGAGCCCATGCCTGTCGTGCCCGCTGCGCATTACACTTGTGGTGGTGTAAAAACAGATATGAATGCTGCCACCGATTTACCGAACCTCTACGCAGTCGGTGAAGTCGCCTGTACCGGCTTACACGGCGCAAACCGCATGGCCAGTAACTCGTTACTAGAGTGTTTAGTCTTTGCTCGGGCCGCGGCTAAAGATATTTTGTCGAGAAAGTCGCAGCGACAAGCGTTGACCCATCTACCGGGCTGGGATGAAAGTCAGGTCGCAGACTCCGACGAGGAAGTTATTATTCAGCATAACTGGCACGAGTTACGACTCTTTATGTGGGATTACGTCGGCATTGTTCGCACTACTAAGCGGCTTGAACGCGCGTTACATCGCATTGAGTTGTTGCAGCGCGAAATTCACGAATATTACTCTCACTTTAAGGTGAGTAATAACCTGCTTGAATTACGGAATTTGGTTCAGGTATCTGAGCTGATAGTAAGAAGCGCTATGAGCCGAAAAGAAAGCCGGGGCCTGCACTATACACTCGATTATCCTGAGACTTTGACTGAGACAGAACCTACCGTGCTTTCACCTAAGGTAATCCGCCAAAAATGAGTTCTCGAGTATTAATAGTCAGACAACTGCTGCAGTTGGCGTCGCAATTTAAATTGCTGCGCCTGCGGCAGCTGAAACCACCAAATCCATAGCCAGTGGCGTACTTCTTTGTTCGCTTCAGTTCGACGAGTAAGCGGTAAAAGCACAAGCAAGCCCGCAATAACCAACGCTTTACTAAACAGCTGCCAGCGTTGATGTTGCCACCACCAGTAACGGCCACATGAGGAGACCGACAGCGTTCCCATTGGCCGTTGTAAGTTAAAGAAGTGAGTGGGATTCACACTTTGACGCGTGACAACATAAACTGAACCATAGCGTCGAGCTCTTCATCTTCACACTTCTGATGCCCCATAAACCAGGCAAAAAGATCCGGGTCATCGCAGGTAACCAGACGACGAAAGACAGCTTTTTGCTCTTCACTCAGTTCGTCATAAGCCTGGTCAACAAAAGGCTCAAATAATACATCCAGCTCCAGCATCCCGCGACGGCAGGCCCAACGTAAACGACGCTTATCTTTAAGTGCTTCTTCCGATTGTTTTAACGGCAACATAAAATCTCCGCAGCAATTGCCCTTGTAATTCGATAATGTGCCCTAATATTACCACGTAAGCCATTTAATAAGGAGTCATTGTGGTTGAGTTAACACAGCATTTTAGTGACGCAAATCTGGATAGCCTTTCC
>JBNJGQ010000042.1:0-13638 GCA_051747845.1 Pseudomonadota bacterium | reverse complement strand
CCGTGAGCGAGTATTACGTGTTGACCTTGACCCCCTGAAGCTGGTGAGCTTTGGCTTGTCAGTCACGGACGTTGCCGATGCTTTACGTCAGGCTCCTTTTGATGTCCCCGCCGGTAGCTTGCGATCAACCGATCAGCGCTTGATCATACGGGCGGACGCAACAGCCATTACCGAAGAAGAAGTTGAAAACATCATTGTTCGCGATGACACTCGTGTGGGTGACGTGGCGCAAGCTTACTTTTCACCGGCCGATGCGAACAGCTTTGTCCGTTTAGATGGCAAGCCAGTTGTCGGTTTAGGCGTGATACGCCAGGCTGGCTCTAATACCATTGAGATTTCTGATAAAGCCCTGGCGGTACTGGAAAGGTTACGCGATCGCTTCCCCGACATGGAAATGAGCATCACCAACGATGATGCGCAGTTTATTCGTAAGTCTGTTGCTGAAGTTGTCACCACGCTGGCCATTACTATTGCTTTAGTTGTGGCAACCTTGTGGGTGTTTATTGGCTCATTTCGGGCAACAATCATTCCTGCCTTTTCAATTCCGGTTGCGCTGTTTGGTGCCGTAGCGGCTATTTGGTTAATGGGCTTTTCCATTAATATTCTGACGCTGTTGGCGCTGGTTTTGGCTACCGGACTGATTGTTGATGACGCCATTGTTGTTACCGAAAACATTCAGCGACGCCGGAGCATGGGACTGGGAAGCCGTGCCGCTGCGGTATTAGCCACACGTGAGGTTTTCTTTGCGGTCGTTGCGACCACAGCAGTGTTGGTGGCGGTGTTTGTGCCAATAGCCTTTTTGCCTTCAACCGCGGGTCGATTATTCCGTGAGTTTGGTGGTGTGTTGGCTGCGGCTGTGGTTATCTCTTCTTTTGTTGCCTTGTCGTTGGTACCTGCGTTCACTGCGCGTTTGCCAAAATCAGCCGGGCAGAATAATCGCTTTGCCAAAGTTGGCCATGTGTTCAAACGCTTTTATAAACGCACGTTACACAAAGCGCTCGACTTTAGCTGGGTGATAGTTATTTTGTCGCTGTTGTCGGCTGGCGGTGGCGCCTTGTTGTATAACCAGATTAACAGCGAGTTGATGCCTAACGAGGACCGTGGTTCAGTCCGAGTATTCTCTCGCGGGCCAGACGGTGTCGGTCTTAAATTCATGGACAGGCAGGCGCGTAAGCTTGAAGAGGTTCTGCTGGAATACAAAGAAAGCGGTGATATCGAATCAATTTACACCGTAGTGGGTCAGTGGGACCCGAACCTGGTGTTTATTACCGCGAACCTGAAGCCCTGGGAAGAAAGAGACATTAGCCAGCAGGAAATTATTAATAACATCCGGGAGCCGTTGAGTCAGGTGCCGGGCGCGCCGGGGCGGGCCTTTGGTGATAACAGTCTGAACTTGCGCGGCCAGGGCGGTGGCCTGGAAATGGCCATTACCGGCGAAAACTATGATGAAATATTTAAAGTTGCCCGTGAGTTTACTGCGGTCATTGAAGAGCGTATGCCGGAGTTAGGCGATCCAAATGTCTCTTATCAGCCGACTCAGCCACAGTTACGGGTGAAAATTGACCGTCGGCGTGCGGCAGAGTTAGGAGTCTCACTCAGCGATATCTCTTCGACTTTGCGTGCAGCGATAAACGGCGATGACGTTGCCGACTTGAACGTTGGCGACCAGCAAATACCGGTTATGCTGCGTACAAGGAACAACTTGATTCAGTCACCTCAGGATATGCAGAACCTGTATGTGTCATCCACCAGCGGCGAGTTAGTGCCAATTTCCAGTGTTTCCGAGATTGTCGAAGAGGGCGTATCGGCAGAGCTTGAGCGACAGGCACAGCGCCGTGCAATTGAAGTAGACGCTGACTTACCAGAAGACTTACCTATGTCGGAAGCTGTAGAGCAACTGAGGGCTATTGCCGAAGAGGTGTTGCCCGATAGCATGGGACTGGTTTTCTTAGGTGAAGCTGCAACCTTTGAGGATACCTCGCAAGAAATTGCTATGACCTACATTCTGGCATTTTTAATTGTGTTGTTGGTTCTGGCGGCGCAGTTTGAGTCATTAAACAGTGCCGTAGTGGTTATGCTGACGGTTCCGTTTGGTATTGCTGCAGCTATTTATGCGTTGTTCCTGACGGGTACCTCAATGAACATTTATTCGCAAATTGGTCTGGTCATGTTAATAGGCCTGTTGGCGAAGAACTCGGTGTTGTTGGTTGAGTTTGCTGACCAGTTACGTGACCGCGGACTAAGCGTTCGTGAAGCAATAGAAGAAGCGTCACTGATCCGTCTACGCCCCATTATGATGACTCTGGTTTCGACCATACTCGGCGGCCTACCGTTAATTCTGTCTTCAGGTGCCGGTGCGGAAGCCCGTAACTCGATTGGTTGGGTGGTCTTTGGCGGTTTAGGTTTAGCGACACTGTTTACGCTGTACCTGACACCGGTGCTTTACCTCTGGTTAGCGCGCTTTACCAAGCCTCGTGCCGATGAGTCTGCCCGTCTGGAAAGTGAAATGCAGCAGGCCAGAGAAAGCGGCCATTAATTACAGGCTTTGGGAAGAAATCCAGTGCTGGTTATTCCAGCGCTGGCGCATTTTGTCCAGTTCGCCGTTGTCTTCAAGGTGTTGTAAAGCACGGTTTATATGATCTAAAAGTTCGGTATTATCAGCCTTTACTGCAAAGCTGACAGGCACTCTAATTTGAGGTTGCCACAAAATACGCACGTTGACGCCTATTTCATCAGCAAGGTATAGGCCGACTTTTTCGGGCATAATAACGGCTTCAACCTCGCCAATAGAAAGCTGAGTCATGGCTTCTTTTTTCGAATCGGCCTGCTGAATTCTAATTGCATTATGCAGGCCCAATTCTGTTAAATGTTGCTCTAGTACAGAATGACGATCGCCACTAATGCGCTTGCCCACCAGTTTGCGAACTGATTCCGGACTGCTTTGCTGATCAAGTACAAACAAAGTTGCCAGGCGGTGATAATAAGGTTGGCTAAAATCGAAGTAATCTTGCCTCGCCTCGGTGGACTCCATGCCAATAGCCAGGTCCAGCTCGCCGTAGCGAAGAAGACTAACGACGTTGTCCCAGTCGTACTGATGAAGATTCAGATCTTTTTCCAGATAGTTAAAAACGGCGCGGACAACATCAACATCAAAGCCTGCTGGCTTGCCGTCCTGACTGAACTGAAAAGGCGGGTAACCCGTCGCCATGCCGGCTTCTTCAGCCAGGCTGTCAGCCACAACGGCAACGCTTAATGACGCAGCAGCAAAGAAGGTTGGTAGCAGCTGCATTTAAGAGTCTATGACCCTAAGTTTGGCGCGGATGTAGTCAGCGTGATTGATATAAAGTAAGTCAGCCAGTTTGCGCAACATACTTTCCTCATGTGGATCGAGTGTATTATCAGCGTAGGCAACCCCCCACAAATTTTCCAGTAATTCAACGCGTTGCTCGTAGCTAATGGCTTTTAACTGTGCAGTGAAGTCGTGCAGCGAAGAGGCTTCCTGTACTGCCTGAACGGCTTCTTTAATTGCGTTGTCAGCCTGTGCACCGGTAATGTCGTGTTCCTGTTCAAGCTCCTGCAATAAGTGTTCACGTTCTTCATCGGAAAGTTCGCCATCGGCGAGACTAATTTCTGTCATTAAAACCAGAGACAGAAAGGCGTCGTTTGAAAGCCCTTCGACTTGGTGCATGTTAGCCTGTTCAGCGGGTGTCGTTTGTTGAAAAAAGTTTTGCAGAGCTTTGAGCATACAACAATCCTATTTGGGTAAATCGGGTAAGAAAAAGGAAAACTCGGTGCCTTCACCAGGCGTTGATTGGACAGAAATTTCGCCTTTGAGTTTCCGGGTAACCAGATTATAAACAATGGATAAGCCTAACCCTGAACCACCTGTCTGTCGTGATGTGGTAAAAAAAGGCTCGAAGATATTTTTAATGGTCTCGCTGTCCATACCTTTGCCGTTGTCGCGAAAGTGAAAAAGAACACCTTCGTCTTTCGGTTCTGTTTTAATCTCTATTTGGTGCTTCTCATAGGGTTCGGCAAAAGCATGGTCGTTGGTATTACTGACCAGGTTAGTCACAATTTGTGCCAACGCTCCCTGGTAAGTACTTAAAACAATGTTGTCGTCACAGTCGATAGTGATGTTGACGTGCTTCTTTTTTACTACGGGCTTTAGACTTAAAATTAACGCGTGCAGGTAGTCGTTAAGTTGGCAGTTCACCAGCTCAAAACTGGACTGATCAACCGCGGTTTTCTTAAAGTTTTGAATTAGGGTTGCGGCCCGTTCAAGATTACTGGTGAGCAACTGGTAAGCTTCATAAGTGTCACCGATAAAGGTTTGCAATTGCTTGCGTGAAATGGAGCCGTTACTAAAGCCTTGATCCAACTTTTTAAGACGATGCTCACAATGAGTTACTGCGGTAACTGAAACACCCAAAGGGGTATTGACCTCGTGCGCAACGCCGGCGACTAACTTACCTAATGCGGCCATTTTTTCGGTTTCAATCAAACGCTCCTGCGCCTGTTTAAAGTTATCCAGTGCTTTAGTCAGAGACTGTGTGCGCTCTTCAACCATGCTTTCCAGCTGTTCGTTCTGACGAATGAGAAGCTCTTCGAACCGCTCGCGCTCAGAGGCACTGACGGCTCTGCCATAAATGTCTGCAAGCACGCCCACAAAGGCAACTTCATCGGACGTCCAGCGGCGCGATGGCTTTCGGCTTTCACAGCACATAACCCCTATCATTTCACCTTTATGGCGTAAGGGAACATCGAGCATGCCGTATACACCGGTTTCTTCCAGATAGCCATTACTGAGCTCTACTGTAGCCGGATGGTTGCGGGCGTCGTTGGCGATAATAGTCCGTTCAGTGAGCAACACCTGGAAGTAAGAGGGCAGTTCTGACTTACGTAACACGGGTACTTCCGCATTGGATAGCTTTTTATCAATGAGTTTAGCGGCCACCATGCTCTGTTTGTCCGGCTGCAACAACCAAATGCTGACACGGGTAATATCCAACCCTTTTAGCGCTGAGGCTAAAATGAGTTCGGAGGCTTTTTCTAAGTCACCGCCGTCAATGTCAGGCGACTTAGAAACATCGAGAAGGATATTTTCTAAGGCTTCGTTCATATTCAATCCGTCTTCTGAATATTTACTCACTATAACCCACTGACTTTTAATGTCCATTAACCGACCATAACTCCCCATTTAACGTTAGCCACTGGACTTTTGGATCTTAACTGCCTACAAAGGGAAGACATTTTTAATGAGGCAATACCATGAGAAAAACAACATTAACCTTAGCGGTTGCATCGCTTTTAAGCTTTGCGCCGGTGGGCATGGCACAAGAACAAACCCAGGGCTGGGATGTCAGTAACCCGCAGGGTGAATTTAAAGACATTGATATCTCGGTGAATTCCGGTACCTGGATGAATGTGGACGTCAGCCCGGACGGTGACTACATCGTATTTGATTTACTGGGAGACATTTATCGCATGTCGTTTGGCGGCGGTGAAGCTGAAAAACTGATGGGCGGTATTGCCTGGCATATGCAGCCGGTGTACTCACCAAATGGACGCTACATTGCCTTTACCTCGGATCAGGGCGGTGGCGATAATATCTGGGTGATGGATGCTGATGGCAGCAACGTGCGTGCCGTTACCGAAGAAACTTTCCGTTTATTAAACAGCCCTGCCTGGAGTCCGGACAGTGAATTTTTGGTTGCGCGTAAGCACTATACCGCCAGCCGTTCCTTAGGGGCTGGTGAAGTTTGGATGTACCACCGCAGTGGTGGCTCGGGAGTGCAGTTAACTGAACGCCCTAACGACCAGAAGGATTTAGGCGAACCGGCGTTTTCACCGGACGGTAAATACATCTATTTTTCTCAGGATGACACCCCAGGTAAGACCTTCCACTACAGCAAAGACTCGCTGGAGGGCATTTACACCATTAAGCGTTTTGAGCGTGAGAGCGGTGAAATTGAAACGCTGATAAGTGGTGCTGGAGGCGCAATTCGTCCGACACCATCACCCGACGGACGTTATCTGGCCTACATTAAGCGTGAAGACTTTGACAGCGTTCTGTATGTGCTGGACCTGAAAACCGGTGAACACAAGCGGGTTTACGGGAAAATGGAACGCGATATGCAGGAAACCTGGGCCATTCATGGTGTTTACCCGACCATGGACTGGACTCCGGATTCGAAGCAATTAGTGTTCTGGGCTGGCGGTCATATTCAGAAGCTGAACATTGATGACGGCAACGCGCGCATCATTCCGTTTAAAGTTGAAACCGAAAAGAAAGTACAGCACGCGTTACGTTTTAAGCAAAACGTTGAAGCTGACCAGTTTGACGTAAAAATGCTGCGTATGGCGCAAGTGTCACCGCAGGGCGACGCGGTGATTTACGAAGCTTTGGGTAGCTTGTATCAGCGCTCGCTGCCTAATGGTGAGCCGCAGCGTTTAACCAATAGCGAAGACTTTGAGCTGTACCCGCAATACTCGCGTGATGGTAAAAAAGTCGTGTTTGTTCGCTGGAACGACGAAGAGCAGGCTCAGGTTATTGTTCGCGACATTAGCTCGGGTGATGAGCAGGTTCTGAATACCGGACAGGGTAACTTTGTTGAACCGACCTTTTCACCGGACGGTAAGCACGTGGTTTACCGCAAAGTTCGTGGTGGTTACTTAATTTCCGACAAATTTGGTCTGGAAAACGGTATCTATCGCGTTGCGGTGTCAGACAATGCAGAGCCAGAGCAAATTGCCGAAAGCGGTCGTTTGCCTCAATACGGCGCACGTAACGACCGGGTTTATCTGATGACACCGGGCGCTAAGCCAACCTTGAGTGCTATTGATTTACGTACACTGGAGCAGCGCGAGTTGTATCAGTCGGAGTTGGCCACTGAATTCCGCGTGTCTCCGGATGGCAAGCAACTGGCTTTTGCTGAACGTTTTAAAGTGTTTGTTACGCCTTTAGTGGAGCGCGGCAGCGTTATTAACGTGGGACCGGGCGATAAGCAAATGCCGGTTGAACAGTTGTCAGTTCGTGCCGGTGAAAACCTGTCCTGGACGGCAAACAGCGACCAAATTTACTGGACACTGGGGCCGGAGCTTTATCATACGTCGGTGGCTGAAGCCTTTAATGCTGAAACTGACAGAGAAACCCTGAAAGTAGAAAATGGCCAGAACATTGGTTTTGAACATGACGCCATGGTACCGGATACAACCGTTGCCTTTGTTGGTGGTCAGGTCATTACCATGAATGGCGATACCGTTTATGAGCAGGGCACCGTGGTAGTTCGCAATAATAAAATTGTGGCGGTCGGTCCTGATGCAGAGGTTAATGTGCCTTCTGGTGCTGAAGTGATTGATACCAGCGGTAAAACCGTCATGCCGGGCTTATTCGATGCGCACGCGCACGGTGGCCAGGGCCAGGCGGAAATTATCCCGCAGCAGAACTGGGGGCAGTATGCGAACCTGGCATTTGGCGTGACTTCAATTCACGATCCGTCTAATGACACGACCGAGTTCTTTGCGGCCTCAGAACTGCAAAAAGCAGGCAGAATTGCAGCTCCACGACTGTTCTCAACCGGCACCATTTTATATGGTGCCAATGGCCCGGGTTATACTTCGCATGTCGATAGCTTAGAAGACGCTAAGTTTCATTTAGAGCGTCTGAAGAAAGTGGGTGCGTTTTCTGTGAAAAGTTATAACCAGCCTCGTCGTAACCAGCGTCAACAAGTTGTTGAAGCCGGACGCGAGCTGGAAATGATGGTAGTACCTGAAGGCGGCTCTTTGTTGCAGCACAACTTGAGCATGATCATGGACGGGCACACCACGGTTGAGCACTCATTACCGGTAGCCAATATCTATGATGATATTCGTCAGTTATGGCAGCAAAGTGACGTGGCTTATACGCCCACCCTGGGCGTGGCTTATGGTGGTATTTGGGGTGAGAACTATTGGTATGCGGAAACCGATGTATGGAAGCATCCTAAGCTGACTCAGTATGTCCCCATGGACTTTTTAGTGGGTAAGTCGATGCGTCGCGAAAAAGCGCCGCATAACCACTACAACCACTTTAATAATGCGGAAGTGGCGACTGAGCTGCAGGACTTAGGTGTTGACGTGCTTGCTGGTGCTCACGGTCAGCGTGAAGGTTTAGCGCAACACTGGGAAATCTGGATGATGGCGCAGGGCGGTATGGAGCCGCTGGAAGCGCTGCGTACGACAACCATTGACCCGGCTAAAGTCTTTGGTATGGACCACGCTCTGGGCTCACTGGAAGAAGGTAAACTGGCAGATATTATTGTTATTGACGGTAACCCGCTAGAGAACATCCGTGACACCGACAAAGTGACTCACACCATGGTTAATGGCGTACTCTATGACGCCACCACCATGGATCGCTTGTTGCCGGAGCCACGCAAACGTAAGGGCTTTTTCTGGGAAGAATAAGTCCGTATTAAGAAAGCTATGAAGCTGCCGCGGTTTCGGCGACTACTTGTCGGAACCAGCGGTGGCCTGCATCGTGCTGCAATAGCGGTGACCAGATCATGGTCAGGGTGAGTCCGGGGATTTCGAACGGCGGGGCTTTCATCACTAGCTCACTGTCTTGCGAATACAGTTCAGCAGCACGCGTTGGCAGGGTTGCCACCAGACCTTGGCGTGCCAGATACATAGCAACATGATAATTACGGGTAAACACCTTAATTTTCCGGCGTTTGCCCAGTTTATCTAAAGCGTCGTCGACCCAGCCGAGTTTTTGTACGTCATGCGGATCCATCCCTACACCTACACCAAAACCGGTTTTACTCACCCAGACGTGCTGAGCCTTTAAGTAATTGTCCAGGGTGTAGTCTTCCAGCAATGGGTGATCTTTGCGGATCAAACAGGAAAACTCGTCACTCCATAAATTCTTTTGATGAAACGACTGCGGTAACTGCTCAAAACGGTTAATGGCTAAATCTACCTTGCCGTTCTCAACGTCGTGAAAGCTGATGTCGCTGGGGGTCATAATGTCTAGTGAGACATTGGGCGCCTGCTCATCGAGCTTTTCCAGCAGTTTAGGCATAAGCGTGGAAGCGGCATAGTCGGACGCCATAATACGAAAGACCTGATCGCTGGTCGGCGCGTCAAACTCGCGCACCGGCTGGATCATTTCTTCAACGGAATACAATACGCCGCGCAGGGCTTCCTGCATGTCCAGCGCACGTTGAGTCGGCACCATGCCTTCGCTGGTGCGCACCAAAATAGGGTCATTCAGCAGGTTGCGAAGACGCTTCAGGCCGTTACTCATGGCGGGCTGGGTGATATTTAGCTGTGCCGCTGCACGGGTAACGTTTTTTTCCCGCAGCAGAACATCAAGGTAAACCAGCAGGTTCAGATCAATGTCTTTGATGGTGTTCATAGCTATCCAGAATAAGTGGAATATAAAAAATCTATCGGGATTATAAATAGGGTGAATGTATAACGCCAGTCTTGTTTCGTTACCATGGGTTAAGAAAGAAACTTGCTTATTTTAATTAATCCACCATAATTAATTTGTTAAGCGTTTATTAATGATATTTGGTGGTTAAGATGAATGAGGCAGATGACTTTTTAAAAACGGTTGGTGATCTCATTAAGCGTCAGCGCTCATTAACAATGGATCAGCAGGATTTCGCTAAGCGCCTGGGCTGCGGCGTTAATACGGTTTATCGTATGGAAAACGGCCATTCAGTTAACTCTCTGACATTATTTACCGCTCTCGAATTGCTGGGGCTGCTGGAACATTTTACTCCAGTTGTGGATGATCAGTACGCACGGGTAGCTAATGCACCTAAGCGCAAACGTCGAAAAATCTCTGAGGATTTTTCTAATGACTTCTAGGGCTTATGTTTTTATTGAAGGGTTGGAAGATGAACCGGTTATTTGTGGTGCTATTTGGTATGACCCGGAGAATAGAATTGGCCGTTTTCGATACGGTCAGTCCTATTTAGCCCGAAACGATGCTTTTGCGCTGGACCCTGTTCATTTGCCGTTAACCGACCAACTATTTGAGACACGCGCTAACAAAGGGATGTTTGGTGTTTTAACCGATGCCGGAGCTGATGCCTGGGGACGAAAGCTGATCACCCAATTGCGTATAACCAAACCCGGAAATGAGTTGGAGTTTTTAATTGCCGGTGCATCCATGGGTGTGGGAGCTATTAGTTTTAGTCTTTCTCAATCAAAGTCAAAAGCTAAAGTATCGCGTAATAAACTGGATGATATAGACCTATTGCTGGCCGGGAAAAACGCAATTCTGAATTCGGAAAAAGTTTCGGTTGAAGTTAAGAAGGCATTTCAATACGGCGAGTCGATGGGCGGCGCCAGGCCGAAAACTGTTCTTCAGCATAATGGGCAAGCTTATTTATTAAAATTTAACCGCCCCGACGACCTCTACAACGTTGCTCGGGTAGAGAACGCAACAATGGCAATGCTAAATGAACTAGAAGGTGTCAATGTTGCCAGCACCCGGTTGCTTACCGGTGAAGAAGACGTGTTGATGAGCGAGCGATTTGACCGTCGTGGTCTGGATGTTTCGCATCATTTTATTAGTGCGAACTCTTTGCTGACCGAGGGGAATGTCAGCGAGTCCATGCTAAAGACAACATACTCCTATGGTGCACTGGCTGAAT
Source organism: Pseudomonadota bacterium (assembly GCA_051747845.1). Taxonomy (GTDB): domain Bacteria; phylum Pseudomonadota; class Gammaproteobacteria; order Enterobacterales; family Alteromonadaceae; genus Idiomarina. Next base: position 2,986 of record JBNJGQ010000042.1, on the reverse strand, counting down.
ATCTTAGGAAAACCAGCCAGCGCGCTGAGGATGCAACCGAACTTTATAAGCGCATGGCATTTAATGTGTTTATTGGTAACACGGACGACCACGGTAGAAATCATGCTTTACTCTGGGATTTAAATTTCGGCGGTTGGAAGCTTTCACCCGCCTATGACGTACTGCCTATTAATAATAGTCAGCAACATGCTTTGGGTATTGGTGAATATGGACGTGCAGGCAGTATTGATAATGTGTTGTCGCAATGCCGACGGTTTGGTGTTACCCCTAATAAAGCGAAAAATTTACTCAAGAACATTCAGGAGCTGGTGGTTGAGTGGAATGCTTACTATAAAAAGAACGGCGTAGGGGAAGGCGATATTGAACGATTAAAAGCCGTTATTCCGGAAGCGTCCAGGTTACAGGCCTGAATTCAGGAGATGCGACAATGACAATTAGCCCCGAGACTCTGGCAAAAAGTATTCTGGATGGTTTTCATAGCCACTATCGGCGTTTTCAGGCGCTGACTCAGGGCGCACGAGAACGCTTCTTGCAGCGCGACTGGACCGCGGTTGTGTCGGCCGCCTCAGAGCGTATTCATTATTACGATCATCAGGTGGGCACAACGGCGAAAAAAGTCGAGCGCCGGGTGGGAAATGAGCTTGATGAAAACCTGTGGCGGGCAACCCGGCAACGTTACCAGCAACTGCTGAAGTTTCATCCGCAGGCGGAGCTTGCAGAGACTTTTTACAACTCGGTATTTTGCCGGGTGTTCGACCGGGCCTACTTTAATAACGACTATATTTTTGTAGAAACCGTACTGGCGAATCATATTCCGGTGCCGGTGGAGAACGAATGCCACTCTTATTTTCCGGTAGTTGACGGGCTGGAGGGAACACTGACCCGGGTGTTTGAGGATATTGGGCTGGGCGGTGAATTTGAAAGCTTTGAAAATGATATTGAACAGCTGCGCGATAAGTTCTTTGAGCGCGCAACAGAAACCGATATTGAAGCCCACAACTTGCGCATAGATGTACTAAAGTCACCGTTTTACCGAAACAAAGCCGCGTATATTGTCGGACGGGTAGTGACTGAAAATAATCATTACCCTTTTATTGTGCCGGTGCTGATCAACTCGCAGGGCAAGCTTTATGTCGATGCCTTTATTACCCGGTCGGACCGCATGGCGACCATTTTTGGCTTTGCCCGCTCGTATTTTATGGTGGAAACCGAAGCGCCTTCTGCTTTGGTGCGGTTTTTAAAGGATTTAATGCCGCACAAAACCCTGGCTGAGCTTTACTCATCGGTGGGTTTTCATAAGCAGGGCAAAACCGAGTTCTACCGCGAGTTCTTACACCACTTGCGCCGTACAGATGACCAATTGTCTGCTGCCCCCGGTGTTAAAGGCATGGTCATGACGGTGTTTACGCTGCCGTCTTTTCCTTATGTGTTTAAAGTTATTAAAGACCGGTTGGGCGGTACCAAGGAGTTTGGTCGCCAGACAGTTATTGACCGTTACCGCATGGTTAAGCGGCACGACCGGGTAGGGCGCATGGCCGATACTCTGGAGTTTGTCGATGTGGCGTTGCCACTTAAGCGCATATCTGCCGACTTACTGGAGGAATTTAAGCAAACCATTAGCAATTCTATTTCGATAGAGGGTGAGACTTTGGTCATTCACCAGCTGTTTGTTGAGCGCCGAATGACGCCACTGAATTTGTACTTAGAATACGCCAATGACGACGAAGTGGATGCGGCAATGGATGACTATGGCCGGGCGTTAAAAGAAATGATGGCGGCGAATATTTTCCCCGGCGACATGTTGCTGAAAAACTTTGGGGTCACCCGCCATAAACGTGTGGTGTTCTATGACTACGACGAAGTGCGGTACTTAACCGACATGAGCTTTCGACGCTTACCGGATAACGACTGGGAAGTGTCTATTGCGCCGGATGATGTGTTCCCGCAGCAGCTGGCGCAATTTGCAGTGCCACAAGCGAAATACCGCGACAAGCTATTGAAGCGTCATCCTGAATTGATTGACCCGGCTTACTGGTGCCGCGTACAAAAAAACATCCGCAAGGGTGAGCTTACGGATGTCTTTCCTTATGATGCCGACTTGCGCTTTACGCGGAGGTTTTAAACTGGTCTTCCTCGGTCGAGCCTTTCAGCGCCGTGACTGAGGAAAGCCCGCCCTGAATCACGTTAGTGAGTTCGTCGAAGTAACCGGTACCAACTTCCTGCTGGTGCGCCACAAAGGTGTAGCCTTTGTCTGCTGCGTCAAACTCCTGCTGCTGCAATTTAACGTAGGCTGACATGTCATTGCGCGCATAGTCGTGGGCCAGTTCAAACATGTGGTACCACATGTTGTGCACACCGGCTAACGTAATAAACTGGAACTTATAACCCATTGCGGCAAGCTCGCGCTGGAACTTGGCTATGGTGTCGTCGTCCAGGTTGCGTTTCCAGTTAAACGACGGTGAACAGTTATAGGCTAACAATTTACCCGGATACTTGGCATGAACGGCTTCAGCAAACTGACGCGCTTCGTCTAAATCGGGCTTAGCGGTTTCACACCAGATAAGGTCGGCAAACGGAGCATAAGCTAAGCCGCGTGAAATAGCTTGTTCAATGCCTGGCTTCACGCGGTAGAAACCTTCGGCAGTGCGCTCACCGGTAATGAAGGGTTTGTCATTCGGGTCAAAGTCAGACGTCAGTAGATCGGCGGCGTTAGCGTCGGTACGGGCCACAATCAGTGTTGGTGTACCGGCAACATCAGCAGCTAAACGTGCGGCTGAAAGCTTCTGTACCGCCTCCTGTGTGGGTACCAGTACTTTGCCACCCATGTGGCCGCATTTTTTCACTGAAGCCAGCTGGTCTTCAAAATGAACGCCGGCAGCACCGGACTGGATCATGCGCTTCATTAGCTCGTACGCATTGAGTACGCCACCAAAACCCGCTTCAGCGTCGGCAACAATCGGCGCAAAGTAGTCAACGTAGTTGTCGT
>JBNJGQ010000041.1:0-13678 GCA_051747845.1 Pseudomonadota bacterium | reverse complement strand
CTACCAGCAGCCTTTCAATAACAGGAACCCGCAAAGCTTTAGGTTCGGTTATCTTTTGCAGTTCAAGAGCAGCCAGGTCAGCGGCAATAAGGCGCTGATAGTTCTTCAACGTCAGCTCTGCTAACCCTCGCTCTCCCTGCAGTTGTTGCATCCATTTTTGCTGCCAGTCATGCAGCGTCATGGTTTTTCAGTAGCCCCGGTAACAATGCGCTGAGCAAAGCCTGTAACTGATTGATCAGTAACTTATCCATTGCCGGCTCAAAGTGGCTGGCATTAGTATTGCCAACCGCAAGCATGCCCAGCTCACCGTTGTCGCCTAATAGAAGTAAAGCAACAGAGGCAATGTCTTCGTCCTGGAACAACAGCTTATGCTCCTGCTCGGTTAAACGCCCGAGATAAATCGAGCTATCATTAAAACGCTTGCTCAACAGCTTTTTGTGAGTGTCGGAAGCAAAACTGTATTGCTCGTCCAGCTCCACCGGGCTGTCAAAGAACTTGAGTGATAAGGCCGGCATTTCCAGCTCATTTTCAAAGGTATTTTCCAACTCTTCCAGTACCTGAGTCAGACTTTGGCAACGCAGAAGACGAACATACAAGTTACTGTAAGCAGCAAAAATAGCTTCGTTGCGGCGTGCGTTAATCATCAACTCAGTAATTTCTTCTTCCAGTTGATTCACGCGCAAGCGCAGCTTCTGTTGCTGACGCTCAATTAACGACACCGCACCTTTTTCACTGTGCTGAAACTGCAATTGAGTGAGCAGATCATCGTTTCGCGTGAAAAAGTCAGGGTTCTCTTGTAAGTATTCTCTGATAAGGCTGTCGTCCAGCCGCTCATTTGCCATTATGTTCGATTCGCTACTCATAACACCATTTGTCCATCGTAAATCAATTCCGCGGGGCCGGTCATCTTAACCGGATGTCCTTGTTGCCAGCGAATGAGCAAATCACCACCCGGCAGGCTGATTTTTACTCGCTCATTCAGTAAACCTTGTTGAATCCCCGCGACAGCCGCCGCGCAGGCACCACTTCCACAGGCCATAGTCTCACCGACTCCACGTTCAAACACGCGCAGTTTAATTTCATCAGCGGATATTCTCTGCATGAAACCCACATTCACACTTTCAGGAAAGCGCTCATGCGCAGCTAAGTCAGCCCCAAGAGTTTCCACAGGTGCCGTATCGACGTTATCCACCTCAATAACACAATGCGGATTCCCCAACCCCAGAACACCACAAAGAACGGTTTCATCTTTTACTCGTAAAACGTAAGTCTGTTCTGCTTTTTGCGCTTTAAAAGGCACGGCCGCCGGCTCGAATAAAGGCTCGCCCATATCCACCGTTACTTGTCCGTCTTTTTCTAAATGCAGAACCATTTTGCCAGCTTTGGTACTGACCTTAAGATGATTTTTATTGCTTAAGCCTTTGGCTTTAACAAACTTGGCGAAACAACGGGCACCATTACCGCATTGCGCGACTTCGCTGCCATCTGCGTTAAAAATGCGGTAATGGAAGTCCAGGTCAGGGTCATAGGGTGGTTCAACGAGCAGCATTTGATCAAAACCAATGCCTGTATGCCGGTCCGCCCAACGGCGAATTTGATCCGGATTCACGTATAAATTTTGCGTGACGTTATCCACCACCATGAAATCGTTGCCGAGCCCGTGCATTTTTGAAAAATGTAATAACATTTTTATTGGCCTTCCTGGTGTAACAAGTGCTCGCCGCGTACGAGGTCGTTAAAGCTCTCACGTTCGCGGATAAGTGTAGCATTTTCACCAGAGACCAAAACCTCGGGCGGACGGCCACGGCTGTTATAGTTTGATGCCATAGTGAAGCCATAAGCACCAGCATGTTTGACGATAAGTACATCGCCCTGCTGCACATGCAAATGCCGTGCATGTCCGAAAAAGTCTCCGGTTTCACACACCGGTCCCACCACATCGTTTAGTTGGTCACCGCCGCGTTTGTTCTCGTGTGCCGGCAGAATATCATGCCAGGCCTGGTACAAAGACGGACGCAATAAGTCGTTCATGCCGGCATCAACCAGCACAAAGTTCTTATCGTCTGAGGGTTTAATGTATTCAACCGTGGTCAGCAAAACACCGGCGTCTGCGGTAATAGCGCGTCCGGGTTCAAGTACCATTGTAATTTGCGGATAACTCTCGGCGAGTTTAACCAGCTCTTTTAAATAGAAGGCTTTATCCAAAGGTTCTTCCGGCTGATAAGCCACACCAAAGCCACCACCCAAATCCAGATGGGTTAAATTGATATCGTCCTGTTCCAGCTCTGCCACCAGATTAAACATACGTTGGGCGGCATCCAGAAAAGGCTCCGCTGTCATTATTTGCGAACCTATGTGGCAGTCCGCACCAATTAAATTAATGTTGGGTAAGCTATGCGCCTTAAAAAACACCGGCTTGGCCAATGACATGCTGATACCAAACTTGTTGGCTTTCATGCCCGTAGCGATGTACGGATGCGTTTTGGCATCAACATCGGGGTTCACTCTTAACGACACTGGTGCCTGTTTGTCCATGGCAGCAGCAATGTCCTGAATACGTTCAAGCTCTGCCTCGGACTCTACGTTAAAGCAGCCAATGCCCGCTTCCAGCGCCATAATAATTTCATCTTTTGACTTAGCCACACCAGAAAAGACAATATCTTCAGCTTTACCTCCAGCCATGAGTACGCGCTGAAGCTCACCACCGGACACAATATCGAACCCGGCACCGTGCTCAGCCAGCAGCTGCAAAATAGCTAAGTTACTGTTCGCTTTGACCGCGTAGCAAAGTTTATGAGGCGTTGGCCAGTACTGTTGAAATTCGCGCCAGTTTTTTAAAATCTGACCTTTAGAATAAACATACAAAGGTGAGTTAAATCGCTCGATCAAGCTCTCTGCATCAAAGCCTTCGATGTGAAACTGGCCATTTTTATAGTCAATTAACTCACTCATTCTTTGTCTTCCGCCGGCGGCTCTGCAGGTGTATTTCGCTCTGGCATAGGCTCAGGCGTCAGTGGTCCTTTCTGACCACAACCAACTAAAGTCATTAAAATGGCTGATAGCACCAGCGTCTTGATTACAATTCGACTAAACATCGCTAAACTATAGGTATTCCGTTTGGGTTTCTCTGGTGCCTATCATCGCACCAGATACCCAAAAAGTCATTAATCGTCGTAAAGGAAAACGAATGACCCAACGCGTTAGAATTGCAACACGCAAAAGCAAGCTGGCTTTATGGCAGGCTGAACACATTCAACAGCGCCTTGAGCAACTGCATCCGGGACTTTCGGTTGAGTTAGTTCCCATGTCGACCAAAGGCGATGTCATTCTGGATACCCCGCTGGCAAAAATTGGCGGCAAAGGTTTATTCGTAAAGGAGCTGGAAGTGGCTATGCTCGAAGGGCGCGCTGATATTGCCGTACACAGCATGAAAGACCTACCAGTTGAGTTCCCGCCGGGACTGGAGCTTCACACCATTTGTGAACGCGAAGACCCGCGTGATGCTTTTGTATCCAACAACTACAAAAACCTTAATGAGCTGCCTGAAGGCGCGGTGGTCGGAACCTGCAGTTTGCGGCGTCGCTGTCAGGTAAAAGAGCAGTTTCCGCATTTAGTGATAAAAGATTTACGCGGCAATGTTCAGACGCGTTTACGCAAACTGGATGACGGTGAATTTGATGCCATTATTCTGGCCGCCTCAGGCTTAATTCGATTAGAGCTGGGCGACCGTATTACCTCCTTTATTCCGGTGGAGCAGTCATTACCGGCTAATGGACAAGGTGCGCTGGGTATTGAATGCCGCAGCGACGACGACGAAATGAAGGCCTTACTGGCGCCACTGCAATGTCAGGAAACCCGTACACGAGTATTAGCAGAGCGGGCAATGAACCGTGGGCTGGATGGTGGTTGTCAGGTGCCTATTGGTGCTTATGCTGAGTTGGAAGGCGATAACGTCTACTTACGCGGCCTGGTTGGTGAGCCTGACGGCGGCAAAGTGCTTCGTGATGAAGTGCGCGGCCCGGCGTCTAAAGCTGAAGAGTTAGGTTCAGAGCTTGCTGAACGGTTACTTAAACAAGGTGCAGCCGAAATTTTAAGTGCAGTCTATGACAGTGAATCCAGTCAGTCATAAAGCGGTTTTACTGCTGCGTCCTGGCAATATGCCGGACGCCTTTACTCGCCAGTTGCGCGAGACCGGCCGAGAGTGCTTTGTTCACAGTTTTATTGAAATAGAGCCCCTGCCTGTGAATAAAAAGCAGCTAGCCCGTCTTAAGCAACAGCATTGGGATGGCATTGTTATTGTCAGCAAAAATGCGGCACATTACGCTGCAAAAGCTAGCTTTACCGATGTTCCCTCTAAATATTATGCCGTTGGCCCCGGTACGGCTTCCTTTGCTGCAAAGCATTTAAATACGCCAGTAAGTTGCCCTACTTTTATACATCAGTCCGAGGGGTTGCTGCAGTTGCAGGAGTTACAAAAGCTGGAGCAACAACGCTGGTTAATCATTCGAGGCGAAGGAGGGCGTGAGTTACTGGCTGATGCGCTACGGGCACGAGGCGCATCCGTTGACTACTGGGAAGTTTACCGCAGAAAACAACTCACATTGAACAACCCCGAGCTGATTGAACAGTGGATAAAATCGGTAGGTACTATAGTAGTTACAAGTGCTGAGCAACTGGGATACTTTTTGTCATCAATGCCAAACTCAGCAAAGACATGGCTGGATAACTGTCAGTGGATAGTGCCAAGTCACCGCCTGAAAGGTTTGATTCCTTTTGGACAATCAGACAGTATCAAAGTAACAGGCAGTGCAGCGGACGCCATATTAATGAATGCGCTAATAGCGGATGGAAAAACTCATGACTGAAGAGAATAAAGTAGATAACGACGAGTTGCAGAATAACGACCAGAGTAACGAGCAACCCGAAGAAGAGACGCTGACCGCGGAGAAAAGTAGTGGACGCTTCTTTAAACGGTTAATGTGGCTCGTTATTTTAGTGGCTATAGCGGCTGCAGCCTACTGGGGCTACACCCGCTTTCCCGCCTTGTTTAACGCAGAGTCTGAACCGGTTGCAGAGCAGCCGAGACAGGACCCGGTTGATGCGCGTTTTAACCAACTGGAACGCTCAGTTGTTAATTTAGAGCAGCAACTGCAAAGCACCGTTCAGGCACGGGAGCTCGATAAACTCAGTAATACCGATCAGCAGTTACAACGCGAGTTGACTAGCCTACGCCAAAGCCTGGAAGATTTACGCGATGATGTCCGTAAAACCCCGGCAGAAAAAGCGGCTTACTGGCGCTTAGTTGAAATTAAACAAACGTTATCAGCCGCAGCACGAATGATGTGGAGTCAGGAAGACTACAAAGCTGCGCTTAGACTTTTAAAACTGGCGGACCAGCAGTTAGTGGGTATCGACAACCGAGACGCTATGCGCACACGCGAAAAATTAGCAGGGGATATTGAGCGGGTTAATGCCATAGTAGAAGCGGACAACACTGACCTGGCTTTACAGTTAGTCGGGCTGCAGCAACGGGTAGCTGACTTACCGGATAAAGTAAATAACAACCAGCAGCGTCTCAGTTCTGACACTCAGTCCGTTAGTGACGATGTTAACGACTGGCAAACTAACCTGAGTGCTAACTGGCAGTCGTTCCTTGATAACTTTATCCGCATTCAGCCGGTAGAAAGTGACCCCGAACCTTTATTAAATGTCACTCAGCGCACAGCAATTAACGAGCGAATTCAGTTAACCTTTACGCTGGCTCAGCAAGCCGCAGTTAAGAACAACGAACAATTGTGGCAAAGCTATCTAGAGCAGCTATCAGAACTTATTTTAGAAGTAAAAGGCGATAAAGCGGCCACGCAAGACGTCGTGGCCCGCATTCAGGCGCTAAGTCGCGAGGACTTTGAACAGCAAAACCTGGACCAGCTGGAGTCGTTGGAATTCATTGCTCAGACAATTGAGCAGGGAGACGCGTCATGAAATGGATCATTGCGCTGGTTGTTATCATTATCTTAGGTGCCATTATTGGCCCCATGGCCTCTGGTAACGCGGGTTACGTTCTGGTTCAGTTTGCTGGCGTTGCCATTGAGACAACCGTTGTAGGCCTTTTTGTAGTAACTGTTGTGGCTGTTGCTGTGCTGGCCGTTGTTTGGTCTTTACTGCGTCGGCTACTGAGTAAAACTCGCCAGGGTCGCAAATGGCTGGCCAATCGCAGCGAACGCAAAGCCCAGACAATGTATCAGCAGGGTATTCGTGAATTACTGAATGATGAACCCAATAAAGCCACCGAGAGCTTTGCTAAAGCCTATAAAAAAGCCCCCGACAATAACCTTGCGGCATTAACTACCGCAGCGGCCTGTCTTGATAAAGACGTAGGTAAAGCAACCTACTGGCAGGAAGAAGCCGGTAGCTTTTATGAAGACTCCGATACACTCCTACAATTGGTCGTTATTGAGCAACAGGTTAAAGTGAATCCGGCAGAAGCTGACCGCAAGATCCAAAGCCTGTTAAAGACAAAACCTCATTCGGCTAACGTATTGAAATTGGCTTATCGCGTGTTTAACGCATCAGGAAACTGGCAGCAACTGAAAGACCTTTTACCGGAGCTTCGCCAGATAACTGACCTTGCGCCTGCCGAGTTCGAACGCCTTGAATATCAGGTGTATTTTGAATGCTTCGTCGCAGAAGGGCGTAAAAGTAACGAAATGCTGTACAACGAGTGGCGCAGCTTACCAAGTAAACAACGTGCTGATGCAACCATTCGCTTAAGTTATGCTGCTGCGCTGAAGCACTTAGGCGACCATGAAATATCTGCAAGAGTGATTCTTAAAGGGCTTAAACGAGGTGACTTAGAGCCGGCTGCAGTAAACTCTCTGCATCTATTTAATGCGAAGTCGGAAAAGCTACTGGAGTTTGTTCAGGCTCAGTTAAAGCAAAACCCAGAGAGTAGTGATTATCTGTATGCTCTGGCGCAAATTGCGATGGACAATCAGGACTTCTCGTTAGCGCAACGAGCGTTGAAGAAACTGGCGGAAGTTGAACCTAGCAGCCATGTTTATCGTCTTTTAGGCGACGCTTACCATGCGCTTGGTGATAGTCAATTAGCAGCTAACGCCTACAAAGAGGCGCTAGCTCACTAACTAAAGTTGGTGCTGTTATTATTGGCGTACACCTTCAATAGACAGCATCAACTGTACTTCTTTGGCATCTGGGCCTAAGTTGTAGTCGATTCCATAATCAGCCAGAGTTAAATCTACTTCGCCCGCAAAGCCGCGACGGAATCCGCCCCACGGGTCTTCGCCCGCACCAACATGCTCAACATCAATAGCGATTTCTTTCGTCACACCGTTAAGTGTGAATTCACCATACAGAGTACCTTCATCATCGTCATCCGGCACGTATTTGGTGCTCTTAAATGTCGCCGTCGGATGATCAGACACGCTTAAGAAGTCGTCTCCGCGTAAGTGCTTGTCACGTTCAGCATGGTTTGTATCAACGCTGGAAGTATCGATGGTTACGTTCACTGACGCATTTTCAGGCGCGTCTTCGTCGTAACTAAAAGAGCCTTCAAAGTCGTTAAAACGACCATATAACCAGCTATAACCTAAGTGACTGATTTTAAATTGAATAAAGGCGTGTTGACCTTCAATATCAATTTTATAATCTTCTGCCATAGCTGCCGAAGTAAATAATGCGCTACCCGCTACAGCGGCTGCAATTAATGTCTTTTTCATAATCATTTCCTCTTAGTTTTTCCAAACATTCGAATTAGGGTGCTGTCTTTATTAATAAAGTGATGTTTCATTGCCGCTAAACCATGACCGCCGGCTAAAATTACTAACGCCAACGCGGAATACCAATGCACTTCACCGGCAATGTCTTCTTGTTTTGGTAAATCGGTAATCACAGCAGGCACCGAAAACCAATCAAAAACGCTGATAGAACTTCCATCTGCGGTAGATATTAAAAAACCACTAAACATGACCGTAAATAGCAGTAAATAAAGCAACAAGTGACCAGCCTTAGCGCCAATACGTTCTAATCTGCTGCCTAAAGGTTTAGGCTTTGTATTCAGTAAAGTCCAGATGACCCGCAAAACAGTTAAAGCAAGTAATACAATACCGAAGGACTTATGCCACCAAGGCCCCAGCCGATACCACTCGTCATAATAGGTTAGAGTGAGCATCCACCAGCCAAGAGCAAAAAGGCCGACAACCATCAAAGCCGTTAGCCAATGAATAACGATGGTAATAACACCGTAGCCTGTCTGTGTATTTCTAAACATTGCTTTCATCTCTTTCGTTCGTACAAATAGCATCTTAGTACAATTATATGAAATGAATATCAGTAAATATTACGGTTTATTTTCTAAAAAATAGAAAACAAGTTTCAGTTAAGTCATTTCCGGGTAATTTATTAGAACGTTTTATACCGTTTGTATTCGACATTAATGATACGTTTTATTAAGAATCAACTATGCTAGTTAGTTGGGTTCAAATTAAAAAGGCAGGGTAGCTGACTTGAATACGATAAAGGAACTGCCAAATGGTGAGCATCCCAAACCATCACTGGAACAAAATCATTTATTGAGCGCCTTACCGAGCGATATAAAAAAGCGGCTAAGTCCTCATCTTGAACTGATCTCACTACCCTTGGGTAAGTGTCTCTGCGAGTCAGGTGATGTGCAGAAGTATGTCTATTTTCCTACAGACTCAATTATTTCATTGGTTTACGTTATGTTTAATGGCGACTCTGCAGAGATATCAGTCGTCGGTAACGAAGGCATACTTGGTACATCTCTCTTTATGGGTGGCGGAAGCACACCAAATCGCGCCGTGGTTCAAAGCGCCGGCAGTGCCTATCGACTTCCCGCATACATGCTAAAAGACCAGTTTAAACTCCATGAAAAGTTGCATGATCTATTACTACGTTACACGCAGTCTCTAATGACCCAAATGGCGCAAACGGCTGTGTGTAACCGCCACCATACCATTGAGCAACAGTTGTGCCGTTGGATACTACTTTCTTTGGATCGTATTCCGTCAAATGTACTGACCATGACTCAAGAGCTCATTGCAGATATGCTGGGCGTCAGGCGTGAAGGAGTTTCTCACGCAGCTGGTAAACTACAAAAGTTGGGGGTTATTGAATACCACCGCGGAGTGGTAACCGTAATAGACAGAAACAAGTTAGAAACTCTAAGCTGTGAATGTTACGAAGTGGTCAAAAAAGAATGTGATCGCTTACTTCATTATCTTCCCGAAGATGACGACTCAGACGAGTAAAGCGTATGTCACCTTAAGATATGGATGACATACGCTGATTACAAAAGCTTACTCGGGGTAACCAAGAATAATATTGACCCGACGATTGTCCTGACGTTCTGATTCTGTAATGTTGTAAGTATTACGGCGAGTTCCGCCAAAACCTTCCACGTTAAGACGCGAACGGTCGACCTTAAACTCATCCACTAGATAATCAGCGACACTTTGCGCCCGGGCCCGCGATATTTGTTGTGCTCTATCAGGGCTGGCATTATCGGTGTGTCCTTCCAGCGTCGCAGTTAAATCTGGGTGTTTTTGTAAGTATTCAGCAACCGTTCCCAGTTGATCGTGATACTTCGGATGAACAGTCGAGTCATTGGTATCAAACTCCAGCTCCATCGCCAGGGTTATTCTGGCTGGTAATGGTTGCAAACCTTCTATGTCAGTCGCACAACCGATAACCGCGTTGATGCGTCGATTCGTTTGCTTGCCGACGTCTGTACTGTTGTCAGCAATTGGTTGGGTTTCGCCATAACCCACAGCACTGAGCCTGTTTCGGGCAATATTATGCTCTCTTACTAAGTAATTTACAGCGCTTTGCGCACGCTGTTTCGACAACCGCATATTGTCAGCTTCGTTGCCAACATTATCAGAATGCCCCTCAATTAATGCGTTGGTTTCCGGGTACTTGTCGAGGAACCTTGCAAGAACCAGCATATGCTCACGGTTGACTCGTTCAATATCATCTTGCGCTATCTCGAACTGAATTTCTAAAGCACTGCAGTATTGCTCTGTTACCGCAGCACTTTGTACTGGGGCTGGTTGAGCGCGGCTTTTCGAGGTGCTTGAGTACCCAGAGGCACCAAATCGATAGATAAGGTTAAGTGAGACAAGATCCAAATCCCCCTTGTTACCGACAGCGTCATCCATGTGATAACGCTCAGCCTGGAGCCTTATCGCAAATCGGTCATTCATCTGCAACTGATACCCAACACCAAACTTATAATTCGTATCGTCTTCGCTATAGCGCGGAGTAAGAACGTTAACCGCACCCGAGCCGACAAAATCTACCGATGCCGTACTGTTATGTACACCGATTACAGCAAACAGCGATGAACGCTTTGTTACAGGCAGTATGCCAAGGAAGTCGAGGTTCCACCCGCTGAAGTCGAGTTCTCCGGCGAGGCTTCCTTCAGGATCAGTTGTCACATTGTAATTGAACTTACCAAGGTCAAAGTAACCGCCTTCAATCGCAAAGTTCTTATTAAACTGATAACCAGCAAAAAGCTTGTAGCCAACATCTTTATCATCCAGTTTAAAGCCTGTTACCTGGTAACCTTGCTCAAACATATTGGCAACAATCTCTTCGTCATCAATATGTGATTTTGAGCCGCCTCCACCGACACCCAGATACCATCCATCCTGGTTAGCTGCTAAAACAGGAAGCGCCATTCCGGCCAACGCTAATGCCATAATTGCTTGTGTAATTTTATTCGTTTTCATCTTAATCTCCGCTGAAACCTTGTTGATAGTCATCGTTACTCTGCTGGTACATTTATCACGGTGTTAACGACCGTAACGGATGCCCCCAGAGAAAGAGCCCGACCGTCCAGGGTCACAATATTCACGTTTCCTGCGGTAGATATACTGACGCCCGACTGGGCTATGATAGTGCCCTTCATGGTGCCGCCGCCGGCCGCATTAATTGTTGCCGAACTACCTACCTGCCAGAAGATATTCTTTGCCTGAGCGCCATTAACCAAAATCACGCTTTGAGGAAAGTCTGCTCCAGGCCCACCCACGGTAAGTGTGGTGGCCATCTGAAATACCCATACCGCATTTTGATTGCCCTGCGCATCCAAAGTCAGATCACCACCTTGAATACTGAAAGCACCACTTTGCGCTGTATAAATGCCTGGAATTAAGGTTAAACTGCCCAGGTTATCGTTACCGGGGTCCTGGCCACCTGGCATATTTGCAGGTGTCATAGCTATGTAAGCCTCTTCGGCATCAAGCCGAGCCTCAGTGGCAATAGCTTCAGTTACCGCAGTTCCGTCCTGAGGGCAAGCAACTGTAGGTGGAGGAGGGGCTGTAAAGATCTTACCGTTAACCTGTCCTTCATTAAGCGGAGTAATGGTGTACTCGCAGCCGGGTTCAGAGACAAAGCCGGTTACAGCCGTCGATACAGCTGTCGTTCCAAGATCACCGTTAACGACTGTCAGTAAACCTTCGCTAGTGACACCCGCTGTTCCACCAAAAGAGCCAAATGGTGCAACAGTCTGAAGAGGTATAGGCTCTAAACAGCTTTCAACCGGGGGAATGGTAGTAAATGTCCATACATAGTCTTCCTCCATTTCATTTCCCGGTACTATTAGGTCTTTCACTCCATTCGCTCCACCTTTAAGAGTGGCGCGATAAGTGACATTTTCTGCAAGCTGATCCTGAGGTATGAAAGTGACAACCGTTCCTGTATCAACATCAATCTCAATAGACTCTGCTACCACGGCATTCGCCGGGTTATCATCCTCAACCAAAATAAAGGTTAAGTCATTGACAGTAGACGGGTTTAAGCGCGTTCCTGATGGGATATCAAAAGTCGCGTTGACACTGGCATTAGGGCAGACAGGAGGCATTCCACCGTTTAAAGGATCGGTAGATGCCACTGAAATAGTTGCATCAGGTATTGCCTCTACGGTTGTGAAGCTCCAGACATAATCACTCGCTTCAGCAACCGGTGCCTGGTTTCCAGCTAATTCATTGCCGGCCACATCGGTTAATGAGCTCTCTAGTGTGACTGTATAAACAGCTGATTCTTCCAGGTTCTGCTCTGGTGTAAATACGGCGCTTCTTGAACCAGGAACGTAGGATACTTCACCAACAGGAGATACACAGGGCGTTTCACAAGTTACAGTAAAGCTATTGTCTGTGATGGTTGCCGGCAGCATATCTTCAGTAAATATAGCGGTAATTGCTGTATTCACCGGAACATCTTCGGTTGGACCCGGGCTGGTGGTTAGCGGTTCAGTGATAGTGACACGCGGACGCGTGGTATCGGGCGTTAATCCAGTAGTAAACTGCCAAATGTAATCACTTGCAGTACCCTCTGCGGCTTGATTACCTTCCAGCTCATTGCCCGCTAAATCGGTCACTTCACTACTAACAGTAACGGTATAAGTCGTTTCTGAATCCAGGTCCTGTTCTGGAGTAAGTAACACCGTTTTGGACGCTGAATCATAGGATACATCACCGGCAGGCGCTACGCATGGTGTTTCGCAGGTTACTGCGAAGCGGGCATCGGTAAATGTTGATGCCAGCATACTCTCATTAAACACCGCAAAAATAGTGGTGTTAATTGGAACATCGGTTGTAGCACCTGTCGATGCCGTCAGCGGCACAGTTGAATTAACCCGGGGTAATGCCGTATCGATATCGAGTACCGCAGCTGTGGTAAAAGACCATGAGTAGGGCTCTTCGAGAGCGAGGTTATTACTGCTACCAACAGCATTGTGAATGGTTGCAGTGTAAAGTGTGGACTCATCAAAGGCTTCTACATCGTCAGGCGTAAATGTCGCAACGGTGCCTGCATTATTCATAGTAATTGTACCAGTAGGACTAATACAGGGGTCTGCGCAGTCGAGAGTGAAGTCATTCTCTGTCAATGGAGCAACCGACTGACTGAATTCTGCTGTAATTTGGACTTCCGCAATAACAACGTCTTCTGCATTATTTTCTGGGGTTATGGCAGTTACTGTCGGCGCTAATGCAATATCGCCCGGATTACCTAATATGGGATCACGACCGCCGTCTCCACAAGCAGCCAAAAAGACACTGGCAAAAACCAGCATAAGCCATTTGTTTAAACTGATAAAAGTAGATAGATTGAAACGCATTAGATAAGCCCTCTCGATATAGTTTGCAAACATTTCCGGGCACATTTTTATGATGTACGGTCGGATATGCCGCCACTATCTTCTTATCTCAGAGGGTCGTCTGTGCGTTACCGCACTTATAGTTAGAAATACGTGCGAAATTAATCGCTTGGGCTATAGCCAGACATAAAAAAACCCCGGCGCGTTAGCACCGGGGTCTTCCTATTTGTAGTCTGGCGGTGACCTACTCTCGCATGGGGAGACCCCACACTACCATCGGCGCTGGTGTGTTTCACTTCTGAGTTCGGAAAGGATTCAGGTGGTGCCACACCGCTATGGCCGCCAGACATAAACTGTCACAACATGTAAAAACTGACTGCTCTTAAAAGTAAAAGCCACTCTGTTGAATTCACTGTCTCACCTGATGTGAACATCAGGCTACTTATTCGGTAAAGTCGCTCGCTTGTGCGTAACGCTCCAAACACCTTGGGTGTTGTATGGTTAAGTCTCACGGGCAATTAGTACGGGTTAGCTCAACGCATT
>JBNJGQ010000040.1:12860-14444 GCA_051747845.1 Pseudomonadota bacterium | reverse complement strand
ACTTCAATATCTTGAACAACAAACTCGTCTTGTGCGTAGGCTGGTGCTACTGCACCTGCAATCATGGCACTCACTAACAGCTTTTTAAACGTCATTATCACTAGCTACTTTTTTGTTAATTCGTGACTCAGAATGCGAAACGGGCGATGTCATTTGATATTGCTAACGCCATCAACGCGAATACCAGCACCCCACCAATCCTATAGCAAACGTCTTGCACTCTTTCGGATACCGGCTTACCACGCACCCATTCAATGCTGTAAAACACTAAATGACCACCGTCTAACACCGGTAAAGGTAATAAATTTATTATCCCTAAATTGACACTTAACAATGCCAAAAAACTTAAAAAATAGACGAACCCGTTGCTAGCGCTCACGCCGGCACCTTCCGCTATACTTAACGGCCCTGCCAGGTTCTTTACAGAAACATCTCCGGTCAGCAGTTTACCTATCATTTTCACGCTAACAACCATCAACTCCCAAGTTTTTTCTGCGCCTTTCGCTAAACCCCCGAAAAAACCGTACTGATGATTGAAAACATAATTATCAGGTAATGGCTCAGTTACCGGAACTACGCCAAGGTAGCCTATGACACCATTTTGACTTTCCCGTTCCCCTATTTGAACAGAAATTTCCTGTTCAACGCCATTTCTTTCAACCGCAAACAACAGGCTTTCCCCTGCCGACTTAGCAATAATCTCACGTATTTTCTCCCAACTTTCGACGGGCTCACCGTCAATAGAAGTTATAGTATCACCCGCTTTAAGCCCGCTCATATCGGCAGGTGAGTCCGCTTCAACCTGGCTAAGCTCGGTGTAGACTTCAGGCTGATAAACCTCTATACCCAGACTTCCAAACGTTGACTCAATTTCAGGATCAAATTTCCAGCCAGTTAAATCCAGTGTGCGCTGTATTTCACTTCCCGACGGAGTTCTTAACGTTATTGTCGTTTCATCATCACCAATAGCTGACATCAAGCCCAGTTGCACTTGTTGCCAGTCATAAGCTTCTACATCGTCGACTGACAAGATTTCACTGCCTCTTTCAAGCTTTGCTTCAGCGGCAATGGAGTTTTCTTTTATATCACCAATCACGGGCTTTACTGTCGGTACGCCGATACCAAACATAAGCCATAGCACCGCTACCGCAAGAACAAAGTTAGCAACAGGACCCGCAGCTACTATGGCAAAACGTTTATAAACCGATTGTGCATTAAAGCTCACGTCTCGCTCTTCTTCGGTCACGTCATCAATGCGTTCGTCCAGCATTCGGACATAACCACCAAGAGGAATAATGCCGAGTTGATAGACCGTACCGTCTTTTCCGGAACGCTTCCAAATAGCACGACCAAAGCCAACAGAAAAGGTTAATACCTTAACGCCACAGCGTCGCGCAACCCAAAAGTGCCCAAACTCGTGAAACGCAACCAAAATTCCCAAAGTGACAACAAACGAAAAGAAATACCAAATTGCGTCTATCACTGTGCGTACTCCTGCAACCATTGTTTAGCTGCTAAACGCGCTTTTTTATCGATAGCTAATAGCGTCTCGATGCTATCAGCCTCATTAACTGTTATTGACTG
>JBNJGQ010000040.1:0-12760 GCA_051747845.1 Pseudomonadota bacterium | reverse complement strand
ACCTTTATTGAGCATAGTGGCCGAATCGACAGATATCTTACGTCCCATAGACCAATTAGGGTGATTACATGCCGCCCCCGGAGTCTGCTTTGACAGCTTCTCAAGCGGTAGATCCCGAAACGGGCCACCTGAGCCGGTTAATAACAAATGCTGAATACCATGCTCTGCTAAAGCCATAGTACCGACCTGTTGCTGGGCAGCCTGGGGTAAGCACTGAAAAATAGCATTGTGTTCGCTGTCTACCGGGATTATTTTAGCGCCAGAGCGTTGTGCATGGTCAATAAACAACTGCCCGCTCATTACCAAGGCTTCTTTATTTGCCAGTAAGACATCCTTGCCTGCATCAATAGCAGCTAATGTCGGGGCGAGTCCTGCAGCGCCAACTATAGCTGCCATAACAACATTAACGTCACCGGCGGCACTAACTTCGGCTAAAGCTTTTTCACCATAGGTCACCTGTGTTGGTATCCGAGTACCTAAAAGCTCCTTAAGCTCTGACGCACTGCGTTGAGAACCCATAACCGCGTGTTGCGGACGGTGCTTTAAACAAAGTTCAGCCATAACCTGAGCCTGGCTATGAGCTGTTAGTGCAAAAACCTCGAAGTCTTCCGGGTGTCTTGCAACAACATCCAGAGTGTTTTGACCAATGGAGCCTGTTGCTCCCAAAACCGTAATTCGACGCATAGGTTTAATGCAAAAACTCCAGGTAAGCTAAAGTGAAAATAGGCACTGCAGCAGTAAGACTGTCAATCCGGTCAAGAATTCCCCCGTGACCCGGTAAAATTGAACCACTGTCCTTAACCCCGGCACTGCGTTTAAACATACTTTCGTTTAAATCTCCAAATACCGACGCCACAACGGTAAATAGCCCGGTTAAATAGTAACCGGTAAATTGATCAGCCGGGACTTTAGTCCAGTGCGCAACAACCATCATCACGACGAAAGCCAGGGTTACTCCACCACATAAGCCTTCCATTGTCTTGCCTGGACTTACCGCTGGCATCATCTTGTTGCGACCATAACGAACGCCGGCAAAATATGCACCGACATCGGCAGCCCAGACTAAAAGAAGAATAAAGAGGACAACCCAGCCACCAAAAAAGCGTGACTCATCAATATCGATAGAGCGGACCGTGACTAATGCTGCCCATGTGGGAATAAAAATTAGCAACCCAAAGACACCGACAATGGCGCGAGTGCGTGACCACATACGACGACTGGATGGGTAATTAACTATCATCGCCAAAGCAATGACCCACCAGACACCACCCGCAAGAATAGTGTAATAAATTAGCTTAGAAAGCTCGCCATCGCGCCACAAGTGTTCATAAGGTGCTAGCCATGAAAGCACACCGATTATCGCTCCAACAAACAGAGTATAAGCAATACGTGCTGACGTACGGCGCACGCCCATTAATGGAGACCACTCCCAGGCGCCCAGCATTAAAACTGCCTGGATAAACAGAGAAAAGCCCCAAAGCGGCAGCATAAAAACCCCGTATAATGCCACTGGAACCAGCAATAATGCTGTTATAATACGTTGTTTTAGCAAGTGTTATTCCTCTATCCGAGTTTCTATGCCTTGCATAAGCACGGTCAATTGTTCGCTGGTTAAACCGAAGCGACGTTCACGTTGAGCAAAATCCGTTATCGCCTTAGCAAAAACGGCATCATCAAAGTCGGGCCACAATGTTGAAGTGAAATACAGCTCTGCATAAGCCAATTGCCATAATAGAAAATTACTAATACGACGCTCACCCCCCGTTCGGATGAGTAAGTCCGGCAATGGTTGATCGGCCATCATAAGTTCACCGGATATTGCTTGCTCGGTAACTTCTGAAGGCTCTATATCACCAGCCTTCACTTTTTCAGCCAGCTTTCGACTAGCTTGTGTGATGTCCCATTGACCACCATAGTTTGCGGCAATATTTAAGTTTAACCCACTATTATTCTGTGTTTTTTCTTCAGCTTCCTGTATTCGCTTTTGTAAGCGCTTTGAGAAAGCGCCTTTGTCACCAATAATGCGCAAGCGAATATCGTTGTCATTTAATTTTTTAACTTCGCTTTTCAATACTGACATGAACAACTCCATCAGTACCGATACTTCAGTGGCTGGACGCTTCCAGTTTTCGCTACTAAAAGCAAATAACGTCAGAGACTCTATACCGTTACGGCGAGCAAAAGCGACCGCTCGACGCACAGCTTCTGCGCCAGCTTTATGTCCAAAGGTCCGTATTTTACCGCGTTGTTTCGCCCAGCGGCCGTTGCCGTCCATTATAATGGCAACATGCTTGGGGACTAACTGCTCTATTGACGGTAATTCTTTCATTCAATCTGCCGTAAACATTAAAAAACGCCGTGCGAGTATACCTGACACGGCGTCATAGACCAACGTAGGTAAGGTTTGATGGTTAAATTTCCATCAAGTCCTCTTCTTTTGCTTTCAATGACTCATCAATTTGCTTGACGTATTTATCCGTCAGCTTTTGAATTTCATCTTCAGCACTACGTTCTTCATCTTCAGTAATTTCTTTTTCTTTCAGAAGATCTTTGATATCGCTGTTCGCATCACGGCGAATATTGCGTACAGCCACTCGTCCCTGCTCTGCTTCCGCGCGCACAATTTTAACCAAGTCGCGACGACGCTCTTCAGTCAATGGTGGCAAAGGAATACGAATAACCGCTCCGGCTGACGCAGGGTTCAATCCTAAATCTGAATTAATAATTGCCTTTTCTACAGCTGCTGAAGCCGACTTGTCAAATACGGTCAATGCTAAGGTTCTGGAGTCCTCAGTGGTAATGTTAGCCAACTGCTTCAACGGCGTATCAGTACCATAATAGTTCACCATAACACTGTCTAAAATGCTTGGATGAGCCCGGCCGGTACGTACTTTTGACATTTGACTACGCAATGACTCAACACTTTTTTCCATGCGATCTTTAGCGTCTTCTATAATTTCTTTTATCACTGTCTTATACCCTTTTATTCAATAGCGGCAATTACTCTGCGTCTTTACTAATTAGTGTACCTTCTTCTTCACCCATAATCACGGCTCGTAAAGCACCGGGCTTGTTCATATTAAACACCCGAATAGGCAAAGCGTGGTCTCGCGCCAGAGTGAATGCCGCTAAATCCATTACTTTTAACTGTTTTTCCAGTATATCATCGTAATTAATATGCTTATACAAGGTTGCATCCGGATTACTCACAGGATCATCCGAATAAACACCATCAACTTTCGTTCCTTTAAGAACAACTTCAGCTTCAATTTCAATTCCGCGCAAACACGCCGCTGAATCTGTCGTAAAGAAAGGATTGCCAGTTCCTGCGGAGAAAATCACCACTCGGCCTGACTTTAATAAACTGATAGCTTCTGCCCAGTTATAGCTGTCACAAACACCCGTTAATTCAATGGCTGACATTAAGCGAGCGTTAACAAAAGCACGATGCAGAGCGTCACGCATTGCCAGACCATTCATCACTGTTGCCAACATACCCATATGGTCGCCCACAACACGATTCATACCAGCTTTTGCTAAACCTTCTCCACGGAATAAGTTACCGCCGCCAATGACCAAGCCTACCTGAACCCCAAGTTCAACCAATTCCTTAATTTCTTGTGCCATACGATCAAGCACTTTGGCATCAATGCCAAATGGTTCATCCCCCATAAGGGCTTCACCACTGAGTTTTAACAATATGCGTCGATAACTGGGTTTCGGATGGGTGCTCATCATTGCCTCTACTCTTTCCTTTAGTTTAAAAAAAACCGCGTCCTGAACGCTCAAGACGCGGTTTATAATTTTCTATTTCATGGGGCTGGTCGAGACCACGCTATTAGCCTTTGCTCGCTGCCGCCACTTGTGCCTGAACTTCAGAAGCAAAATCTTCTTCTTTACGTTCAATACCTTCACCCACTTCAAAGCGAACGAAAGTAACAACATCGGCACCAGCTTTCTTCAGTAACTCACCAACAGTCATTGATGGGTCTTTAACGAAAGGCTGACCAGTCAGGCTGATTTCACCAGTAAACTTGCGCATACGGCCTTCAACCATCTTTTCAGCGATTTCTTTCGGCTTACCGCTTTGCATTGCGATATCAACCTGAATAGAACGCTCTTTCTCTACAACTTCAGCTTCAACGTCTTCAGGCTTAACGAACTGTGGATTACTTGCTGCAACGTGCATACACAAGTCACGAGCCAAGTCTTCATCACCACCGTTAAGTGCAACTGCAACACCGATGCGGGCACCGTGAGTGTAAGTTGCAACAACATCACCAGCTTCAAGAGTTTGAACACGACGAACGTTCATGTTCTCACCAATTTTAGCCACTAAGTCTTCACGAGTTTTCTCAACCGTTTGACCACCGATGTCAGTCGTTTTTAATGCTTCAACGTCATTTTCTTTGTTAGCAAATGCGGCGTTAATCACTTTATCGCCAAATGCCAGGAAACTGTCGTCACGTGCTACGAAGTCAGTTTCACAGTTAAGTTCAACTAACGTTGCCTGGTTGCCTTCAGACTTAACTAAAATAACACCTTCAGCTGCAACACGGCCTGCTTTCTTCGCTGCTTTGGCCTGACCGCTTTTACGCATCAGGTCAATTGCCGCTTCCATATCACCGTCGACTTCCTGCAATGCTTTTTTGCAGTCCATCATGCCAGCGCCTGTGCGCTCGCGCAGTTCTTTTACTAGAGCTGCTGTAATTGCCATGATTCTATTCCTCGATTATTCAGTTGCTTCGACGAAATCGTCAGAGTCTTTCGCTTCAACTTGCGCTGTACGTGCTTCTTTTACCGCTTCTGCAGCAGTGTTCAAATACAATTGAATTGCACGGATCGCGTCATCGTTACCCGGAACAATGTAATCAACACCGTCTGGGTTAGAGTTTGTATCCACAACAGAAACAACTGGAATGCCCAGGTTATTAGCTTCTTTAATAGAGATGTGCTCGTGATCAGCATCGATAACAAACAGAACGTCTGGTAAGCCGCCCATGTTTTTGATACCGCCTAAGCCTTTTTCCAGCTTTTCCATTTCACGAGTATTAACCAAAGCTTCTTTCTTGGTTAATTTGTCGAATGTTCCGTCCTGGCTCATTGTTTCAAGGTCTTTTAGACGCTTGATTGATTGACGAACTGTTTTCCAGTTAGTCAACATGCCGCCTAACCAACGGTGGTTTACATAGTACTGACCACAGTTAATAGCTGCTTCTTTAACCGCTTCAGACGCTGCGCGCTTAGTACCAACAAACAGGATTTTACCTTTGTTTGAAGCAACGTGCTGCATGTAGCTCAACGCATCGTTGAACATAGGCACAGTCTTTTCGAGGTTAATGATATGAATTTTGTTACGAGCACCAAAAATGTAAGGTTTCATTTTTGGATTCCAGAAACGAGTTTGGTGACCGAAATGGACACCTGCTTTGAGCATGTCACGCATTGACACGTTAGCCATAATATTTTTCCTTTTTAGGGGGTTAAGCCTCCATACATCCCATAAGCCGACTTGTTCTTAGACAAGCACCCCGTCTTATGTGTCGATGTATGTGTGGATTATTATTTACATACAAGTTTACTTTATTAGCATAAGGCCAAAAAAGCGTGCGTTTTATACCATAAACCCCACACTTACACAACAAAAAACGTTACTTAACTTCTGTTTTGACCCGCCTCAAAGATAGCGAATTTTATCAGTCGCTGTTAAACTGTCGGCTTTTCCAGCAGTCACGGACAGGAAGAGAATGACCATCTCAATTAAGACACCCGAAGAAATCGAAAAAATGCGCGCTGCAGGCAAGCTTGCCGCTAGTGTTCTTGAAATGATTGGTGAATACGTAAAACCAGGTGTAACCACAGAAGAGTTGGATGATATTTGTCATAAGTATATTACCGACCATGGCGCTTATCCTGCTCCGCTAAATTACCATGGATTCCCTAAGTCCATTTGCACCTCTGTTAATCACTGTGTCTGCCATGGTATTCCTGGTCCCAAGAAGCTGAAAGATGGCGATATTATGAACATTGATGTCACTGTAAAGCTTGATGGTTACCACGGCGACACCTCAAAAATGTTTGTGGTGGGTAAGCCTTCTATTATGGCCGAGCGTTTGATTAAAGTGACCCAGGAGTCCCTTTACAAAGCAATAGAAATGGTCAAGCCAGGGATTAAACTAGGCGACTTTGCCGAAGTGATTCAAAAGCACGCCGAAGGCCATGGCTACTCAATTGTCCGCGAATACTGTGGACATGGTATCGGCTCAGTTTTTCATGAAGACCCACAGATTCTTCACTACGGTCAGGCGGGAACCGGTGAAGAGTTAAAAGCCGGAATGTGCTTTACTATCGAACCCATGGTTAACGTTGGTAAACGCCACACAAAACTCATGAAAGACGGCTGGACCGTACTCACAAAGGATCGCAGTCTGAGTGCGCAGTGGGAGCACACTCTATTAGTCACTGATAACGGTGTAGAGGTTCTCACATTGCGTAATGACGAGCCTGATTTGGCGCGAGTTATCGAGCACAACTAACTGACTCAGGGGGGTCTTATGGCTGATGTTGAACAGGATAAAGACTTCCATGGCCGTTGGCCTGACAAAACTCATGCCCCTTCTATTAAAAGCTATAAAAAGCTTCTAGAGAGTTATCGGAACTGGTCTGCGGCCCGTTTTGTTACGGCCGACATTGATGAGCTCGTTCACCACCGCTCGACATTTTTTGACCAGCTCATTTGCCAATTGTGGCAACAGTTTGAGCTTAACAATGAACCCGCCACGATATTAGCTGTTGGCGGTTATGGTCGTGAAACCCTGCATCCGGGTTCAGATATCGATTTACTTATTTTAGTTGCTCCCCAAAGCGAAGAAACTGAAACCAGACTATCTGAAAAGCTCAGTCACCTTATTACCTTTTTATGGGATCTTCATTTAGATATCGGCCATTCTGTACGCACCATTGATGAATGTTTTAGCCAGTCAGAAAGCGATATTACTATTGCCACAAATCTCATTGAGAGTCGTTACCTTGATGGCTCTGAGGACCTTTATAACGAATTTCATCAACAGTTATTGAATGATTTTCCATGGTCAAGCCGAGACTTTTATCAGGCCAAGCTTGATGAACAAAAGCAACGACATCAGCAATATCACAGCACGTCCTACAATCTTGAGCCCAACATCAAATCAAGTCCTGGTGGGCTGCGTGATATTCAAACCGTTGGCTGGATTGCTAAGCGTCACTTCCGTACCCATTCAGATGAAAACCTGGTTGAATACGGTTATATGACTGCCGATGAGTTCGTCGAGCTACGTGACTGCATGAACTGGCTATGGCGCATACGCTTTGCGCTCCATCTTGAAGCCGGTAAACGCGAAGACCGTTTGCTATTTGACTTTCAGCCGGGTGTGGCGGTTCGTCTTGGTTACGGCAATGACGGTAAAGCCTCCGTCGAAACCATGATGAAAGATTACTTTAAAGTCGTACTTCGTGTCAGTGAGCTCAACCAAATGTTACTGCAGTTCTTTCATCAGGCAATACTGGGCACACAAGACTTACAACACGCAGAGCATATTAGCGATGACTTTGCGGTCTCAAATGAGTTGCTCACCGCACGACATGACAACGTATTCGACGACCACTGCAATATTGTCCGGGCTTTTGTCTGCATTGCCGAACACCCACAGATAAAAGGCATTCATTCGAACACCATTCGTTTACTCAGAAACGCCCGGGCTCAATTAACCGAGCCGCTTAGTCATGATCCTGAATGTAGAAACCTATTTAACCAACTCATTCAGCATCCCCGCGGCTGTGGACTGGCGTTTGCGCTTATGCATCACCACAGTGTATTAGCCAGTTATTTATCCCAGTGGCAACAAATTGTCGGGCAAATGCAGTTTGACCTGTTCCATGCTTACACAGTTGATGAACACACTTTTCGTCTGGTGAGAAACCTATATCGTTTTAGCGATGAAGACTATCAGGACCAGTTCCCGTTATGTGAAAAGCTGGTGGCACAGATGGATCGTCGCTACTGCCTTTATTTGGCCGGCATCTTCCATGACATAGCCAAAGGACGCGGTGGCGACCACTCCGAATTAGGCGAAATGGATGCGCGCAACTTCTGTCACCAGCATGGTTATGACGAAGAAGACGCTGAGTTGGTTGCCTGGTTGGTAAGACACCACTTAACCATGTCGGTAACCGCACAGAAACGTGACATTCATGACCCTGACGTTATACAAGACTTTGCTAATCAGGTTTCAACGCTCGAGCGGCTAGATTACCTGTACTGTCTTACGGTGGCTGATATTCGCGCAACCAACCAGTCGCTCTGGAATAACTGGAAAGCAACCCTGCTGGAAGAGCTCTACAACGCGACATCTTACTTGCTGCAACAAGACAGTAATAAACCGACACTGGATATTCGTCAGAAAATAAACGAAAACAAAGCCAGTGCAATGGCTTTACTGTTAAGCGCCGGGTTTGAAAAGTCAGAAATTCTCGCGTTGTGGGGCCGCTTTACTGCCGATTATTTTTTCCGGCATACACCAGAACAGATCAGCTGGCATTCACAGCATATATTAAACTTACCGACCGACCAGTTGCCGCTGATTTTAATTGGTGATGAAAACAACTATGGTACAACTGAGCTGTTTATATACCACCATGAAGAAAGCCATTTATTTGCGTCTGTTGCCGGTGTCCTCGACAGCCAGCAATTAAACATTCTGGATGCACAAATCCTTGCCACTCGTGACGGTTTTGTCATGGATACTTTCGTCGTGCTGCAACGGGACGGCAAGCCATTAACAGAGCCACAGCGTATTGAAGAAGTCAAACAACAATTGCTGGATGTTCTGCATAAGCGCATACCTGTACCTAGTACAAAGCGCCCGTTGTCACGGCGCATGAAAAACTTTTCGGTGGCCACAGAAGTGACATTTATACCGAGTAAGCATCACGGCCGCACAACCTTTGAGTTAGTAACTCTGGACAGACCCGGGCTTATTGCTAAACTTGCGGCTATTTTACAGCAGCAAAATGTCACCTTACTTGCCGCAAAAATTACCACCATAGGCGAGCAGGCAGAAGATTTATTCATTGTCACTACAGAGCAACAAACGGCTTTGGATGACAAGCAGAAAAAGACGTTAAAAAAACAAATTATCAAAGACCTGGAGTTTTAAATTCTTATCATGGAAAACATAAAACAACGCATCATCGATGCATTTGAACAACGCGATCAGATCAACGCCCGTACTGAAAATGACGACTTGCGTGAAGCCGTTCGTTACGTCATTGACGAGATTGATCGCGGTGAGTTGCGAGTCGCTGAAAAGATTTCGGGTGAATGGGTTGTTCATCAATGGCTTAAAAAAGCCGTTCTGCTGTCATTTCGTTTAAACGACAATGACCTAATTGAAGGTGGCGAAACGCGTTTCTGGGACAAGGTACCTGCTAAGTTCGCTGACTATGACAGCGCCCGTTTCCGTGCCGAAGGCATGCGTGTTGTACCGCCAGCTATGGTTCGTAAAGGCGCCTTTATTGGCCGCAATGTCGTCGTTATGCCGTCGTACGTGAATATTGGAGCCTATGTTGGCGAAGGCACTATGGTTGATACTTGGGCTACCGTCGGTTCCTGTGCACAAATCGGTAAAAATGTTCACCTATCCGGTGGCGTAGGTATCGGTGGTGTATTAGAGCCCCTGCAGGCCAACCCCACCATCATTGAAGACAACTGCTTTATTGGTGCGCGTTCAGAAATTGTTGAAGGCGTTATTGTTGAGGAAGGCGCGGTTATTTCAATGGGCGTTTATATTGGGCAAAGCACCCGCATCTATGATCGCGAAAATGATCGCATTCTATACGGTCGTGTGCCTTCCGGATCTGTCGTTGTTCCCGGCTCTTTACCATCAGCAAACGGCACACACAGCTTGTACGCTGCCATTATTGTAAAACGGGTTGATGCTAAAACTCGTGCGAAAGTCGGTATCAACGCCCTGCTTCGCAGCGCAGAATAATCATTATTTAGTAAATGGCTGATGAAACTCATCCGGCAGTGGTATTTCCAGGTTAACGGGTTCGCCACTGACCGGATGTTCAAAGCTCAATGCAGTTGCCGCCAGTAATAGACGGTGAATGTCAAAGTGAGAGCGGAAGAAATTGTTGTGTCGGCCATCCCCATGGTTGGTGTCACCAACAATGGGGTGTCGAATGTGTGCCATGTGCCGGCGCAACTGATGCTTGCGTCCCGTTTCTGGTTGCAGCTGAACCAATGAGTAACGCGTGGTATCGTGCTTTTTGCTGACCTTATAAGGCAGCTCAACCTGCTTTAAACATTTATAATGCGTGACCGCAGGCTGTTTTTCTTTATCTGTATCCGCGTCAGCGTCTGCTAATTTATCCAGTTCTTCTTTTAACGCATAATCAATAGTGCCGCTTTCAGCGACATAGCCTCTGACGACCGCATGATAAGTTTTTCTTACCTCGCGAGCGGTTAACTGCTCAGTCAACGTTCTTGCGACGTCACTATTAAGAGCAAAGATGAGTAACCCTGACGTTGGTCTGTCCAACCGATGTACCGGATAAACATGACGCCCCATTTGATTGCGCAGCATTTGCATCGCAAATTCGCGGGCACCGCTTGCTATACGGCTTCGGTGAACCAGTAAGCCACTGGGTTTATTAATAACAGCCAGGTGTTCATCTTCGTAAACAATTTCTAACTGGTTCACCGTTAGACGTCTTCCTGCAGAGGATCGGTGCCACTTAGCAGTACATCAAATTCACGGATTAAAGCGATAAGTTGTTCGTATTGTTCAAGTTCGTTGCGGTAGGTATGGGCAGCCATTGGGCTAACCGCGATGCCTTCAGGCAAAGGTCTTTGACTGTCGACCAGAGACCACATCCGCGGCAACATAATAAATTGCAGCCACTGATGAAATTCCAGCGTATCAACAGCAAAAGGCTGCTGACTTTCCAACGCCTGCACGGGAGGTTGGTGAGACTGCCATAAGCCAAGACTGTTCAGTTCGCGCTCTATTCTATCAAGTAATCGAGCGGCTTTCTGATACTGCTCCATATCAGACTCCGTTACCACATCATTGTATAAACCGATATAATGGCGCCATAGTGATTTAATACGCCTTAAAATTCAAGCAAAAAGGGAGCGCCTGTGTCAGCACCGACCATCACCACCTTGGGTGAGTTTTTGCAAGCCGGCCAAGCAGAGTACAAAATTTTTGATATTGGCAGATGCCTTACTGAACTGTCTCAGAATGAGTTTGCTGCTATTGAGCACCAGCAACGTCCTTACCCCTACCCGATAGCCAGGCAGGCTCAACTGGCGATATTGTTTCAACATAAGCAGCATGATCAACAGCCTTTCATCTGGTTTTTGCAATTCCCTCTGGATGAGCGCGGACTTTTAAATTTAGCGGCTCGTAATCAATACCTTGAGTATGTGGTTAATGCGTTAGGCCACGAAATTACCGGTGAAATGACCGAGGAACAACAAAAACAACTGCAGCAGAACCCTTATTTACTCACACCGAATGAACATCAGCGGGCAGCTCTGCATGCACGGGTTCAACGTCAGCTAAAGCTGTCACCGTCAATTCACTTTGAAACAGCGGAAGCTTACTTAAAACAGCCGGACGCTGACATTGACTGGCAACAAATAGGCTTACAAGGCCTGCACGATTGTGCAGCCCGGCTAGGGCAACTACCTGAATTAAGCGAAGCCATAGCAACACATTTTTCTGGTTACCCTAAAACGGTAAGGCAACCGCTTGCCGTTGCCCTTGAACAGCAAAGCATCACTCCACGACTAAGAGACTCATTGCTTGAGCATGTTAAGAGTGACGATGCACTGCTTTGTACAGACAGCCTGAGAGCGCTAGCTTCCGTTGCGGCTCACCCTCTCGTACAAAAAACTGTCAATGAGACCATTCCTAATGCAAACGCTGACCAACTGGTTGTTGTGGCCGCCCGGTTATGGCACGTACTTAACGATGAGCAAAGCTTGTTAAGCTACTTAGATGCAATCGCCTCACTGGATAACGCCCTGTTTGATGCGTTATTTCAGGACATTATTGCCTTACCGGGTATACGCCCCCTGCTTCTGTCTATACTGGCGCAGCAGAAACAGTCAGATGCCGTTGGCGAGGCTTTAAACCGATTAAAACAGCAAACCCGGAGCGCTTGATGAACTTACTTGATGTTATTGTTTTTCTCGGGTTGGCAACAGCAATATGGGTTTTCTGGCAACACCGCCAGCAGTCAGAAAGCGCGCAGAAACACGCTGTTTTTTATTGCAAACAGCAAGGTTTGCAGTTTTTGGATATTCGTCGTGAAGATACCCGGTGGTCTTTTAAAGGAAGCCAGCCGGGTTGGCGAAGTACTTTTAAAATGGGATTTAGCAGCGACGGAGAAACTCGCTATGAAGGCGAACTAACCCTTCATAACCAACGCTTAGTCGGTGTTGAATTACCGCCGTTTCGAATTCCCGGTCAATAACTTAACCCAGGCATCTTTATACATAACCCAGTCACCCAGTAAGCTATACAAAGGGTACTGAAAAGTGGCTGGTTTATTCTTTTCAAATACAAAGTGACCAAGCCAGGCAAATCCGTAACCAATAACCGGCAAAGCCAGCAACCACCAATAATTTGCGCTAAGCAGAACGTAAATTAGCACGGCTAGCACCAGGGTGCTGCCAATATAGTGTAGTATCCGACAACGCTTATCGGAA
>JBNJGQ010000039.1:0-14769 GCA_051747845.1 Pseudomonadota bacterium | reverse complement strand
TACCGCTTCGGCGCCGGACACGATTTCCGAAATTTCTTGCGTAATTGCTGCCTGACGTGCCTTGTTATATCGCAATTGTAATTGGTCAATAATGTCTTCGGCGTTGTCGGTTGCAGCTTTCATAGCAATCATCCGAGCGGCTTGCTCACTAGCAAAGTTATCTACGACGCCTTGGTACACTTGCATTTCTACGAAGCGACGAATTAGCGTATCTAGAATACTTTCCGGATTCGGCTCATACAGGTAATCCCAGCTACCTGTCTGTACTTCTTCTTCCGATCCTGCTTGCGGCAATGGCAACAATTGATGAATGGTCGGCTCCTGGGTCATCGTATTCACAAACTTGTTGAATACAACGTACAAGCGATCGATTTTACCTTCTTCAAAGGCATCCAGCATAACCTGGATAGAACCGGTGATTTCTTTCAGCTCTGGCTTATCGCCCATACCTGAAACTTGCGCTTTCAACTTACCAAAACGCTTGAAGAAACCGGTTGCTTTGCTGCCTATTGCGGCAAAATCCGCTTCAACATCTTGCTCTTTCCATTCGTTAGCGTGCTTAACGACTTTCTTGAACTCATTACCGTTCAAGCCGCCACACAAACCACGGTCGGTAGAAACAATGATGTAACCCACACGATTAACCTGACGTTCTTCCATAAATGGATGACGATATTCAAGGTTACCGCGCGCCACATGACCAATCACCTTGCGAATGGTGTCCGCATAGGGGCGACTTGCCTCCATACGTTCCTGCGCCTTTTTCATCTTCGACGCAGCGACCATTTCCATAGCACTGGTGATCTTCTGAGTATTACCGATACTCGAGATCTGAGTTTTTATCTCTTTACCGCTGGCCATGACGATTCTCCTGTTAACTCAACGACAAATGGCCGCTACTGCGGCCAGGTGCGATTACCATGATTGCGTTTGCTTGAATTTCTCAAGCGCGGCTTTCAATTGCGCATCGATGTCGTCGTTATAGTTGCCAGTTTTATCAATCTCAGCCATTAGCTCGGCGTATTCGCTCGCCATGAAAGATTGCAGCGACTCTTCAAAATCCATGATTTTGTCGATTTCTACGTCTTTCAAGAAGCCTTTTTCAACGGCATAAATTGATACAGCCATTTGAGACACGCTCATAGGCTTGTACTGTTTCTGTTTCATCAGTTCGGTTACACGCTGACCGTGTTCCAACTGTGAACGAGTCGATTCATCAAGGTCAGATGCGAACTGAGCGAACGCCGCCAATTCACGATACTGAGCCAGGGCAAGACGGATACCGCCACCCAATTTCTTGATGATTTTCGTTTGTGCTGAACCACCAACACGAGAAACCGAGACACCGGCGTTAACCGCAGGACGAATACCTGAGTTAAACAAGTCAGTTTCTAAGAAGATCTGACCATCGGTGATTGAGATAACGTTAGTCGGTACGAACGCCGATACGTCACCTGCCTGAGTTTCAATGATAGGTAAGGCAGTTAAAGAACCTGTCTGGCCTTTTACTTTACCGTCAGTGAATTTTTCTACGTAGTCAGCGTTAACACGCGCTGCACGCTCAAGTAAGCGAGAGTGGAGGTAGAAAACGTCACCAGGGAATGCTTCACGACCTGGCGGACGACGCAACAACAGTGAAATTTGACGGTATGCAACAGCCTGCTTAGACAGGTCATCGTATACAATCAGAGCGTCTTCACCGCGGTCACGGAAGTATTCACCCATAGTACAGCCAGAATAAGCGGCTAAGTATTGCAATGCTGCAGATTCAGAAGCAGAAGCCGCAACCACAATGGTGTTTTCCAATGCGCCGTGCTCTTCCAGCTTACGTACAACAGCAGAAATGGTTGAGTTTTTCTGACCAATAGCTACGTAAACACATTTAATACCAGAATCTTTCTGGTTGATAATAGCGTCTACGGCTAAAGCTGTTTTACCTGTCTGACGGTCACCGATGATAAGCTCACGCTGACCACGACCAACTGGAATCATCGAGTCAATTGATTTGTAACCAGTTTGTACTGGCTGATCAACCGATTGACGTTCGATAACGCCCGGGGCGATTTTCTCAACTGGCTCATAGCCGTCAGCTTCAATTGGACCTTTACCGTCGATAGGCTGACCTAGTGTGTTAACCACACGACCCAACAGTTTTTCGCCAACCGGAACTTCCAGAATACGACCGGTAGATTTTACTTTGGTGCCTTCCTGCAAGTCTGCATAAGGACCCATAACAACCGCACCAACCGAATCACGTTCAAGGTTTAGTGCGATAGCGTAACGATTACCAGGTAGCTCGACCATTTCACCTTGCAGACAGTCTGCAAGTCCGTGAATGCGAATGATACCGTCTTGTACAGACATGATGGTACCTTCGTTGCGGGCTTCGCTGGTGACTTCGAACTTCTCAATTCGCTGTTTGATCAGTTCTGCGATTTCATTTGAATTCAATTGCATGCTCAAGTCCCCAATTAGGATTGCAGTGCGTAAGCAAGTCTGTCGAGCTTGCCGCGCAAGGTGCCGTCAATAACGGTATCACCAGCTTCTATAACAAGTCCGCCAATAATGGACTTGTCGACACTGCAGTTCAGCTTAATTTTGCGTTGCAGGCGCTTCTCAAGTGCTTTACTCAAAGCCGTTTGTTGTGCTTTCAGCAGTTTAACCGCTGACTTCACATCTACAGTGACTTCTTTGTCATGTTCAGCACGAAGCGTCTGATAGAGCTCACTAACCGCTGGAAGCACTGGCAAACGTTCATTTTCAGCCAGTACTTTAACGAAGTTCTTAGCGTTATCGTCGAGCTCGTCGCCGCAAACACCCAAGAAAACATCTGTCGTTTTTCCAACAGTCGAAGAGCTGCTCAAAAATGAGGCAATAGTCTCGTCTTGCGCTACCGCAGCAGCGAAGCTAAGCATTTCTGCCCACTTATCGAGCGCTCCCTGTTCTAAAGCAAAATCAAAAGCTGCTTTTGCGTAAGGGCGAGCGACCGTAGTCAGTTCTGACATAAGCTCAAACCCCTTTATTAAAGTTCAGCGACCAGTTTTTCAACAATGTCGCTATGAGCGTCTTTATCAATTTCACGCTCAATGATTTTCTGAGCCCCAGACACCGCCAATACGGCGACTTGCTTACGCAGCTCTTCGCGAACGCGGTTACGCTCAGCAGTCACTTCTTCATGTCCAGACGCAACGATTTTTTCACGTTCTTCGTGGCCACGTTGAGTTTCTTCCTCAACAATTTTAGCACCACGCTTTTTCGACTGTTCAATGATTTCAGCGGCTTGCTGTTTCGCTTCTTTCAGCTGCTCGGCAATTTCTTGCTGGGCTTTCTCTAAATCTTTTTGAGCACGTTCACCGGCATTAAGGCCGTCAGCAATTTTCTTCTGACGTTCCTCAATAGCCTTGATGATCGGTGGCCATACAAATTTCATGCAGAACCACACGAACACGGCAAACGCGATCGATTGTCCAATTAGAGTAGCGTTGATATTCACAACGGACCTCCTTCAGTTGGTGACCGTCGAATAACGATTAGCCTGCTACCTGGGTTAAGAATGGGTTCGCAAACGTGAACAGCAATGCAACAGCAACGCCGATCATTGCGATAGCATCGATAAGACCAGCTACGATGAACATCTTAACTTGCAGCTGTGGTGCCAATTCTGGTTGACGAGCAGCAGCTTCCAGGAATTTACCACCCAGAATACCAAAGCCCAGTGCTGTACCCAGTGCAGCCAGACCGATCATGATTGATACAGCGATAGCAGTAAAAGCAACTACAGTTTCCATTGATTTCTCCAGTTTTTCAGTAGATTAAAGTTAAAAGTAAAGCTAAAAACTTTTTGTTTAGAACACTAGTGTTCAGATGACGCCATGCTTAAATAAACAATGGTCAGCATCATGAAAATAAACGCTTGCAATGTAATGACCAGAATATGGAACACAGCCCAGGCAAAGTGCGCTGGTAGCTGGAACAATCCAATCATTGCAATCAGAATAAATATTAATTCACCCGCATACAGGTTACCGAACAAACGCAGTGCCAGTGACGCTGGTTTTGCCAGTAACGTGATACTTTCCAGCACAAAGTTTACCGGCATTAACGCCCAGTGATTAAACGGGGTTAATGTCATTTCTTTGGCAAAGCCTTTTACGCCTTTGTACTTAATTGAGTAGATAATAATTAGCGCAAACACGCTGATACTCAGAGCAAAGGTTGTGTTCAGGTCAGTTGTTGGTACAACTTTCATGTAGACGTCATGCGGATCGTCAACAAAGCCTAACCAATAACCACCGTACATAGCGGCTGTTGGTAACCAGTCGACCGGAATTAAGTCCATCAGGTTCATCAGGAATATCCAGACAAAGATGGTTAATGCCAGAGGTGCAATCAGTTTATCTTTACCGTGAAAGGATTCTTTGACGCTGTTGTCGACAAACTCGACAATCATTTCGACAAAGCATTGCCATTTACCAGGTACCCCAGCAGAGGATTTTTTGGCTACTCTGCGGAAACTCCACAGAAACAGCACACCCAGTAACACGGACCAGAAGATAGTATCGACGTTCACCGCCCAGAACCCTTCACCAACCGTCCAATTTTGGAGGTGATGCTGGATATACTGAGTCGGAGTTTGTTCTCCACTTACCATGTTGTTTCCCAGTTAGGTTGATTTTAAAAATAAAACCGGTGCTATCCACTGCATGGTGACGGCGATAACGAAGCCGATCAGTAACCACACAGGATATAAATTTGTTATCAGCAGTGCGAGCATCAGCAGCAGTGCTGTTAGCAGAAGCTTAACGCCTTCGCCTAAAAAGAAGCTTTGTACAACTTTCTGATTAGCGCGTGCACCTGCATGTTTAAAAGCAATAAGTGCAAATAGTGCGTTGGGTATTACAGCGGTTAATCCGCCACAAAGAATACCTAAAGCCGACTGCGTATTCGAAACCAATATCGTGACAAGTGCAGCAACTAAGACCACAATAAATTGTGTGCCTACTATTCTTCCTGCCAGTTTTTTACCTACCGCATTGAGTGCCTGTGTCACGACGAAAACCTTTTAACTGGCGGCTATCTTTATGTGGCTTTTAACCAGCCACAATGAAACTCGCGCTAGTATAAAGATCTGCCATGTAATTGCAAACAAATTTGCCTGTAGGCAACGGTTTCTATGCCATTTAACAAAAGTTCTACAACAATCAATACATTGGAATAATTATTTGATGTGGGTCAGAATTCCATCCAGTTCGTCCAGGTTGGTATAACTGATCACCAGTTTTCCTTTTCCTTTACGACCATGATTGATGGAAACTTTCGCGCCCAGAGTCTCAGACAATTTCGTTTCTAAATGTTCAATATTCGCGTCTGGTTCGGGCTTTTCAGTTTGTTTCGGGGGGTCGATAGTACGTCTGACCAGTTTTTCAGCGTCACGTACGGTCATATCTTTTGCGACAATTTGCTGTGCTACATCGGCTTGTTGTTCATCTTCTAATGCCAGCAACAACTTAGCGTGACCCAGTTCAATGTCACCACGTTCAAGCAAGACTTTCACGCCGTCCTGTAAGTTATTTAGGCGCAGTAAATTCGTTACAGTAGTACGCGATTTACCGACAGCCTGGGCAACATCCTGGTGAGTCATCTGAAACTCATCCAGTAAGCGTTGCAACGCTGTGGCTTCTTCCATTGCATTGAGGTCTTCACGTTGAATATTTTCAATCAACGCAATAGCAACAGCGGCTTCATCGGGCACGTCTTTAATTAGACAGGGAACCAGCTCCAGTTTGGCTAACTGGGCCGCACGCCAACGACGCTCCCCGGCAATAATTTCGTATTCGTCTTTGCCAACAGGGCGAACCACAATAGGCTGAATAATACCCTGAGCTTTCACTGAAGCTGCTAAATCTTCTAACGCTTCGGGTGACATGTCTTTACGAGGCTGATAACGACCGGGTTTTAACTGTTCAACCGGCAGTTTCTGTAATTCGCCTTTAACTTCTTCCGTCACTTGTTCAGATTGACGATCAGAGTTTTGCTGATTACTGGTCAGTAAGGCATCCAGACCACGACCTAAACCTCGTTTTTTTGCCGACATGATTCGCTAAATTCCCTTGTTATGATTCTTCTGCTACTTCGTTACGATTTTCAGAACGTCGGATAAGTTCACCCGCTAAGGACAAATAAGCCTTTGAACCCGTCGATGATTTATCGTAATACATAGCCGGTGCACCGAATGACGGCGCTTCAGCTAAACGGACGTTACGCGGAATGACTGTTCGGTAGACTTTGTCACCAAAGTGATTTTTTAGCTGTTCTGAAACATCGTTAGCCAAACGGTTACGCGGATCGTACATAGTCCGCAAAATGCCTTCTATCTCAAGGCCGGGGTTAACCACATCGGCTAACTGACGAATGGTTTCCATTAACGCAGTCAGACCTTCCAGTGCATAGTACTCGCACTGCATTGGCACCAGAATAGAGTCAGCTGCAGCCATACCGTTAACGGTCAACATATTCAGCGACGGTGGGCAATCAATAAAAATGTAATCGTAGGTATCCTGGACAGCTTTTAACGCGTTGCGCAAGCGTAATTCGCGAGCAAAAACTTCCATTAATTTAATTTCAGCGGCGGTTGCATCAGCATTTGCCGCAATTAAATGATACTTACCATTGGTGTCTGTTACCGCAACGTCTTTAACCGGCTTTTCTTCAATCAACAACTCATAAATGCTGTTTTCAACGTCGTATTTATCAACGCCGCTACCCATGGTTGCATTACCTTGAGGATCTAAATCAATCAACAACACTTTGCGACGGGTAGCAGCCATCGAAGCAGCCAGGTTAACTGCTGTGGTTGTTTTTCCAACTCCGCCTTTTTGATTCGCAATAGCAATGGTTGTAGCCACGGGTTTTATAACCTCTTGTTGTTGTCGGATAATCGACTGTCGGTTGTTTTATGACCGTTTGCTTATAATGACGATATGTCGGCTCGCGTCAATGCCGGGAACGTTAATTTGCTCAATACTTTCTGTTTTATAGTTCTCTGACAGTTCGTCCAGTTCTTCTTGTGGGTATAAACCTTTAAGAGCATAAAACCGACCTTTATCCGAAGGTAAATGCTCACACCAGGAAAGCATATCATTAAGCGAGGCAAAGGCTCTACTGATTACACCATCAAACTTTTTTTCGTCCTGATAATCTTCAACCCGGGCCTGTACCGGCGTCACATTGGTTAATTTTAACTCGTGACAAACCTGCCGAATAAAACGAATACGCTTACCTAAACTATCGAGCAAAACAAATTCTTTATCAGGTTCTGCTATGGCCAAAGGTAACCCAGGTAAACCCGGACCTGTTCCCACGTCAATAAAGCGTTGTCCTTGCAAATACTGACCAACGGCCAGGCTGTCCATAATATGTCTTGTGAGCATATCCTTAGGGTTTCTCACGCTGGTCAGGTTATAGGCTTTGTTCCATTTATCCAGTAAGCCAACTAACGCCAACTGTTGCTCAATCTGTGCTTCTGACAGGTCTATTTGTGCCTGATCTAATAATCCTTTTAACTGCTCTTTCACATCAATTCCCTAAGCACTTTTACGCAATAAACCTTGTTTTTTCAGGTGAACCAGAAGCATAGAAATGGCCGCGGGTGTTATACCAGAAATACGTGCTGCTTTGCCTACTGTTTCTGGCTGGTGGTCATTTAACTTAGCAATAACCTCGTTCGATAAACCTTTAATCTTAGCGTAATCGAAAGGTGAAGGAAGCAAAGTATTTTCGTGACGCTGCTGCTTCGCAATTTCATCGTGCTGACGCGAAATATAACCCGCATACTTAATCTGAATTTCAACTTGTTCAGCTGCTAACGGATCTTCTAAGCCCGGAGCAAAAAAGTCCGTCTTAGCAAGATCCTTATAGTGGATCTCAGGGCGTCGTAATAACTCTTCGCCACTGACTTCTTTGGTTACAGGGCTTTTTACCAGGGCATTAATTTGCTCCACTGAGGCGTGGTCTTTGTGCACCCAGGTGGTTTTTAACCGTTGTTTTTCCTGCTCGACCGCTTCCATTTTCTTATTAAACGCTGCCCAGCGTTCATCGTCGACTAAACCAAGATTACGACCAATTTCTGTTAAGCGAATATCAGCGTTATCTTCACGCAGAAGCAAACGGTACTCGGCACGTGACGTAAACATACGGTACGGCTCCTGAGTACCCAAGGTTGACAGATCATCAATCAACACGCCCATGTAAGCTTGATCACGTCGTGGCGACCAGGATTCTTTGTCTTGCGCCTGCAACGCGGCATTTAAGCCAGCAATAAGGCCTTGTGCTCCGGCTTCTTCATAGCCGGTTGTACCGTTTATTTGGCCGGCAAAGAACAAGCCGTTAATGACTTTGGTTTCCAGCGATTGTTTAAGATCTCTGGGATCAAAATAATCATATTCTATGGCGTAGCCCGGACGCGTAATATGGGCGTTCTCGAAGCCTTTAATTGACTGAACCAGGCGCTGTTGAACATCAAACGGCAGACTGGTTGAAATACCATTTGGGTAAACTTCAAAGGTGTCTAAACCTTCAGGTTCTACGAATATTTGATGTGAACCTTTTTCAGCAAAACGAACAATTTTATCTTCAATAGAAGGGCAGTAACGTGGCCCGACACCTTCAATCACACCGGAATACATGGGTGAACGATCAAGCCCTGAACGAATAATTTCGTGAGTGTTTTCATTGGTATGCGTAATGTAACAAGGTATTTGCTGTGGATGATCAGCACGCGAACCCATATAGGAAAATACCGGAGTCGGATTATCACCCGGTTGCTCCTGCATGACTGAAAAATCGACGCTTTGGCTGGCAATACGCGGTGGTGTACCGGTTTTTAATCGCTCTACTCGTAATGGCAATGAACGTAAGCGCTTGGCTAAAGCATTTGCAGGAGGATCTCCTGCGCGTCCGCCTTGATAGTTATCCAGACCAATATGAATTTGTCCGCCAAGAAAAGTCCCTACAGTTAAAACAACGGTTTTAGCCGTAAATTTAAGACCCATTTGGGTAACTACGCCGGTAACGCGATCGTTTTCAACGATAAGATCATCACAACCTTGCTGGAATATAGACAAGTTTGGTTGTGTTTCTAATGCGTAGCGGATCGCTTGTTTATACAGTTGGCGATCGGCCTGAGCTCTTGTGGCTCGTACTGCAGGGCCTTTTGAAGAATTCAGTGTTCTGAATTGAATTCCGGCTTTATCTGCAGCTTTTGCCATGAAGCCACCAAGCGCATCAATTTCTTTAACTAAATGGCCTTTTCCTATTCCACCTATGGCGGGATTACAGGACATTTGCCCTAAAGTATCAATATTATGCGTAAGCAATAGGGTTTTAACACCTAAACGAGCGGCGGCTAACGCAGCTTCCGTTCCGGCGTGTCCTCCACCGACAACAATAACATCAAAGTGTTGTTGGCTCTGTTCTGACATTCAATGTGACCTTTCGTTGAAGAATAGGAAAATAGCCGATTATTTTAACGCGATTTTGCATAAATCTAAATGGTTAAATTTCATTCAATGCTGTTAAAGATCTTAAAGAAGATCAGTAAAGGATCTTATTTAGATCTTTTATTGTTATTACTACTAGTCAGCGGTTTTCTGTGAATAGATCGCTGCAGCCCTTTTTTTATATAGCTCATATTAAGATCACTCTCTGTAGATAACCGGGGTTGAACTGGGATCATAGATCGTGGATAAGTGGGGTAGTTATGCACAGACCTTTTTATCCCCAGTGTTATAC
Source organism: Pseudomonadota bacterium (assembly GCA_051747845.1). Classification (GTDB taxonomy): domain Bacteria; phylum Pseudomonadota; class Gammaproteobacteria; order Enterobacterales; family Alteromonadaceae; genus Idiomarina. The sequence goes on along the minus strand of JBNJGQ010000039.1, from coordinate 4,980 downwards.
CCACTCCATTGACAGTGCTTAAGTGATCTTATTCCAGCTTTAATCACAGGCTAAAATTACTGTGCACAAGCCTGTGGGTATGATCACAGAGCCTTTACAGAATCAGTGATCGTGGGCAACCAGGTTAATGCCTTTTGTTCCGGATCGTCTTCCAACATGTCAATTTCTAAACGATCAGCCATTTTAATAGCGCCGAGTTCCTGCAAACGGTTATCGCAGTGACGACCCGCCTCGCAGAACGTGTCGTAGCAGGACTCACCAATGGCGACAACTGCGTAGTTTAATCCTGTTAAATCAGGGCCTTGCGGATCATTTATTTCATCATAGAAATCCAGCATAGAGTCGGCATAGTCGCCGGCACCGTGGCTTGCGAGAAAAACTAACCAGGGTTGATCAGTTGGCAGCTTTTCAAATTCTGGCTCGTAGTGAAGCTCGGTTTCGATACCTTGTTCATTGAGTTTTTCGCTGACAGTATCGGCTAAAAACTCGGTATTACCAGAGGTTGTACCCACTAAAAGATGTAAAACGGTCATAAACTTTTTTGCTCATTTGCTACTATTAGAAAAACACGAATCATACAGGAGAACCCAAATGGTAAAAGGTCTTATAAAGGTATTAGTGGCTTTAAGCGTCGTAATAGTTTCATTCAATGTTTCAGCTGGAATAGAGTCACCTAAGCAGGTGTCTGAAAACCTTTGGGTTATGGGGACACCGTCAAATGACCAATTAGCTGAATTTGCGGATAACGGCGGTGATGTTGTTATTAATCTGCTTTCGCAAAAGGAAATGGCAGAAAGTGAAGAAGCAGCGGTTGTGACCCGTAATGGTATGGCTTATTACCATGTTCCGGTTAATGGCGCAGACGGGGTTACACTTGAGAACGCACGTATGGTTGATCGTATACTATTAGAAAATAGCGATAAAACCGTGCTGGTACATTGCGCTTCGAGTAACCGGGTAGGCGCACTGATGGCTTTACGTGCGGGTTGGCTGGACGGAATGTCTGTGGAAAAGGCGGTAGAAGTTGGTCGTGAACACGGCATGACGTCGCTGGAAGAGAAAGTAACGACCATGCTTTCTGATTAGTAAAAGAAAGGCCAGCTCTTATGAACTGGCCTTTTTCTTTATTCTAAATGCTCTTTTAAAAGCTCCGGTTGGCGCTCTGGTGTAAATATCTCAATCCAGTAGCCGTCCGGGTCTTTGATAAAGGCAATGCCTTTCATTTTGCCGTCATTGGGGCGTTTTTGAAATTCCACGCCCATTTTCTCGAAGCGCTCACAGGCAGCATCGATATCCGGTACAGAGAATCCAATGTGACCAAAGCCTTTCGGCTCTTCATTACCACTGTGGTAGGACACCGAATCGTCGTTTTCATCGCCCCAGTTGTGCGTGAGCTCCAACATAGCCGGTCGACCAAAGGTTTGCTCAATGCGTTTGTCGTGGTCGGTTGACCAGTCTTTACGTTGCTCCGGTGACATGGCTGCCATGAAATAAAGCGTGAATTCCATTTCAGGAAAGTCGAGGCGTTTTACCAGAGTCATTCCTAACACTTCACTGTAGAACTTTAAGGTGCGTTCCGGATCTTTTATGCGGAACATGGTTTGATTAAAAACAAAGTCGTGCGTTGCTGGATCATGTTGTTCCGATAACCCCTTGGCTTCATCAAAATGTCTACTCATAATGGCTTCCTTAGTCGGTTCAGTAATTAACTGCTGTTACACTGTGTATTGGGTTTATTACGAGAGAGTTCAAGCGTGGCCTGGTCGGTTTATTTAGTGAAGTGTGCGGATAATACCTTTTATACCGGCGTGACAACTGACGTTGAGCGCCGCGTTAATGAGCATAATGAGGACGATAAAAAAGGGGCGAAATACACACGTGCTCGTCGTCCGGTTGAGCTTGTCTGGAGTGAGGTGCACCCTAACCGGTCAAAAGCATGTCAGCGTGAGTATGAAATAAAACGCTGGCCCCGAGGTAAAAAGGCCGAATTAACCGGTTGAGTTGAGCCGTTTTTGCCCGGTTAAAAGGTGTTCAATAATTGCATCTTTTTCTTTTAACCCGAGTTTATCGCTGATTTGAGTAAGTTTTATGACTCGATGGTAAAAGCGTGCTTTGCGCCGTTTGTATTGGCTCTCGGTGAGTTTTTCGGTGTCTAGCTGGTTAATTTCTTCTGTCAGTGTTTGCAGTAAAGTCTGGTAACGCGCTTTTAAGCTTGTCGGATAAATTAGGCGATAAGCAACTAAAGCAAGCAATGGTGCGGCGACCACGGCCAAAGCAATAGTAATAGAGTGACCAAGATGGAATGAATAAGCTACCGAGGGCTGCATCAGTAATAAGAAGACCAGATTAAAATCCATACTGCCATTGGCGGTCTTCTGGTGCGACATAGGGAACCCAGCCAGCAAAATAACGGGCATTAATGCCACTAACATCCATAAAATGGAATCCTGGTATTGCCAGACTGCAGCCTGTATTAGTATAGCGGTCAGAGCTCCTGCACACTGTCCAAAAAACACATACTTCATGGTCAGGGCGGGGTTATCGGCAGTTGAAAATAAGGTCAGCATAACCGACGCGCCTAACATTAAATAAGCCAGCTGAAACCATTCGGTGTACCACCAGGTTGCGCCGATTAAGCTCATAATAACCAGGGTTCTAATTGCCGCCTGACGAGCACCTCTCCAGTCACGGTGTAAAATGGTTTTGGTTAGCAGGGTTGAACTGGCAGTTTTGCCTGAATCCCGAAAAGATAAACGGTCGTTGGTGGCTTCAACAAATTCACTAAATCGTCTTTTTAAAGCATCGTTTTTAATCAGATTCAGGGCTTGTCTGAAAGGTTCGATAATCTCGGAACGTTTGGCAGAAGCATTTAATTTATTGGATGATTCAAGTAAGTGATTACTTACTTCTATGTTCTTTTCTGGTTCCTGAATATTGAGTTCGGTTAGAAAGCCAAGCTGACTGTTAATGACTAAACGTAAGGTTTTGGCCGACTCATGAGCGCTGACAGAACCGGTACCATGATCCAGTAACTGAGCTTCCAGGGCAGCTAACTGCGACAACTTTTCAGGCAGGTTAAGCGATACCTTATCCGGTTCAGCAAAATAACGACTGATATCCTGTAAATTTGCAGCAGTTTGTCGGCGAAGCTGGTTAATTAGAGTTTGTTCGGCGCGTTTATAAGTGAAAGCCCAGCCGATAATTAGTGAGGTCATAATACCGACAAATACCGTAAGTAAACGGTCTATACCAAGAGGCATCAGGGCATCCGGGCTTTGTGTCAGAAGAACGACCATCGACGCAGAGTACCCGGCCAAAATGGTGCCGTAGGAAATAAGACCGTGCAGTAAATTGCCGGTGTAAACACAGAGGGTTACCCAGAGTGATAAACCGACTACCAGCCAGATGATCTCGCCGCCGGCAGAAACAACCAGTATCATTCCAAACATGGTGCCCAGCAAAGTCCCTAAAGCACGATAGGCGGCTTTTTCTACGAGAAGACCACGGGTTGGTTGCGAAACTGCCCAGACGGTCATAGCAGCCCATTGAGGGTGTTCTAATCCGAGCGCCCAGGCAATAGCAAGTGACAAGCAGGCAGCAATGCCGGTTCTGAACCCAAACCGGAGTCGGACATAGTCAAACCCCCATTGCGCTAACTTGTCTTTCACTTTTACTCCTTAGCTTTTGGTGACTAAGAAATCGCGTTATTTGCCGATACAGAACGAACCGAAAATTTGACCGAGGAGATCATCGGAAGTGAATTCGCCGGTTATTTCATTAAGGTGCTGTTGGGTCAGACGTAGCTCTTCCGCCAGTATTTCACCGGCCATGTTGGCTTCGAGTTGCTCCTGCCCCTGCAGTAAATGAGTTTTTGCTTTAGCCAGAGCCTCTAAGTGCCGACGCCTGGCCATAAAGCTTCCTTCTGCAGTTGTGTTGTATCCAACACAATGCTTTAAGTGCTCGCGCAGTAATTCAATGCCGTGGCCAGTTTTGGCGGATAAATGAATAACCGGAATGCCGTTGTGTTCATCAATGCCGGTAGGCTCTTCGGATAAGTCGACTTTATTGCGGATAACGGTGTAGGGCATATCTTCCGGTAACTGAGCGAAAAACTCTGGCCATATGTCGTCAGGGTGAATGGCAGAAGTCTCCTGACTGTCGACCATAAATAAAACGCGATCTGCCTGACGAATTTCATCCCAGGCGCGTTCAATACCTATTTTCTCAACGTGGTCCGGGCTTTCGCGTAAACCGGCGGTATCAATAATATGTAGCGGCATGCCGTCAATTTGAATATGCTCACGCAGAACATCACGGGTGGTTCCGGCTATTTCTGTAACAATGGCGGACTCGCGACCGGCCAGGGCATTAAGCAAGCTGGATTTACCCGCATTAGGACGCCCGGCAATTACAATGCGCATACCTTCACGCATCAGTGTTCCTTGCCGGGCCTCTTGTTCTATATGGAACAGTTGGTCGATAATTTCAGCTAAATCGCCGGAGACCTTACCGTCGGAAAGAAAATCGATTTCTTCATCTGGAAAGTCGATGGCTGCCTCAACGTACATCCGTAGGTGAATAACAGCATCAACCAGCTGGTCAATTTTATGAGAGAACTCACCTTTTAAGCTTTGTAACGCCGCTTTAGCCGCTTGTTCAGAGTTGGTATCAATGAGGTCAGCAATGGCTTCTGCCTGGGTGAGGTCAAGCTTGTCGTTCAAGAATGCTCGTTCACTAAATTCACCAGGTCGTGCAGGACGAATACCGGGAATTTCCAGAATGGCCTTAATGATCATGTCGATAAGAACGGGTCCGCCGTGACCCTGGAGTTCCAGTACATCCTCTCCGGTAAAGGAGTTAGGACCAGGGAAATAAAGCGCAATGCCTTCGTCCAGCAGTTGTTTTTGTAAATCGTAAAAAGGCAGGTATTCGGCTTTACGAGGTTTGGGGCAATGGCCTAACAGTTTTTCAGCAACATCT
>JBNJGQ010000038.1:0-14814 GCA_051747845.1 Pseudomonadota bacterium | reverse complement strand
CCAGTAACGCCACTGATTCCCTTGTCGAATAGCAACAGGAAGACTTTGAATGGCATCACGCAGACCTTCGTAATCTTTGTCTTTAAGGTATATCGCTAAGCGCCACTGAAGTACCCGCTCATTTAGGGCATTAACAGGAACACGATCATGCCAGACGCGCGCTTCCGGATGAGATTTCAAACTCAGGGCAACGGCAAACTCTTCCGCTATGCGCTCTTCTTGTTCCTCTGTAAAAGGCAGCTGCGGCTTCAGCTTTTTATAACTGCGCAAAGCAATATTTTCATCCCGCCAAATAAGCTTTGTCAGTGCAAAGGTGGTTATTTGGGCTTCTTTTTCAGGGTAGCGCCCCTTAAACCATGAACTGTCTTCAATGGCCGCCGGTGAATACCGAACTTTATGATAAAACTCACCCAGATATTGCTGTAACTCGGGTAACAAACCTGTCAGGTAAGGCAGTAAAGTTGGGTTACCGTGCTCCGCTGCCATCTCCAGCCTATTCCAAATCTTTTCATCGGTACGCCCGTCAAGGCCTTTCCATTCCTTTAAAATGGGATCACAGGCCGAAGGAAGCGAGAACCCATGCTTCCAAATAGCATCAACCTGGCGTCGGAAGGGTCCGTCCTCCAGTCCTTTCTCTCGTTGCGCTTCAATAAACTGACAACGGTGAGTCAAAGTACCCGGATGGCGAAAGTCGCGAATAAAACGTGCGTGCTCTTCCTGCCCTGCGAGGTAAGTAAGCCAGGGCTGCCTTAGCTGCCAGTCGAGTGGTGTGTTGTCGTACTTTTCCAGAAAGGCCAGAACCCGGTCTTCATTAGCCAGGTAGCCTATCTGCTCCAGCCTTGCCAATTCCAGGTAAGGAACGAGAGGGTAGCCCTCCAGCTTCTGTAGTAACTGACGGTACTCATTCAGACGGCCACGCTTAGCGGCGTATTCTGCTTTTTTGAATAGCTCACGCTGCTGCTCCCGTTGTTCACTATCAACAGGCTCAGACTCGGCTGCACCACTACTAAACAGCGATAACGCGAAAAATAATGGCGCACTGTAACGTATGATAAACGACTGCTTTTTCATTAATTCAAACGCATGTTTAAATAACCGTTGAAAAATTGGCGTATTCGCGCCAAACTCTCTCTACCTTAACCCAAAGCTATAGCAGAATCAGTTTCTTTATAGCAACAAATTAATGGAAGTCGTGGGAGACCCAAGATGATCTATCAAGGTGAAAGCATTCGGGTCGATTTTATCGAACCAGGTTTCGCGGAATTACAATTTGATGCGAAAGGCTCGGTTAATAAATTCGACCAGGCAACATTAGAAGAATTCAGTGAAGCACTGACAAAATTACAAAACACTGACGATTTACGTGGCGTCATTGTCACCAGTAGCAAGTCGACCTTTATTGTAGGCGCTGACATTACTGAGTTCCTGACACTGTTCTCTGATCAGGAAAAAACACGCAGCTGGGTAGCAAAAGCATCGCGCGTATTTGACCAATTGGAAGACCTGCCAGTACCAACCGTTGGCGCGGTTAAAGGCTTCGCGCTAGGCGGCGGCTGTGAGGCACTATTAGCTTGTGACTACCGCGTAGCAGACAGCACGGCAACTATTGGCCTGCCGGAAGTAAAACTGGGTCTTATCCCGGGCTTTGGCGGTACCATGCGTTTACCTCGTGTTATCGGCCCGGACAACGCTTTAGAGTGGATTACTACCGGTAAAAACAACAAGGCGCTTGATGCACTGAGCGTTGGTGCTGTTGACGCCGTTGTTGAACCAGAGAACCTGACAAAGGCTGCTCTGAATTTAGCGAAAGCAGCCGCTGCCGGCGAGCAGGACTGGAAAGCGAAACGTCAGCCTAAGTTAGAGCCGTTAAAAGCTAACGACACCGAGTTGATGATGACTCTGGTTACCGCTAAAGGCTTAATTGCAGCGAAAGCAGGCAAACACTACCCGGCACCGCACAAAGCTTTAGAAGCGATTGAAAACGGCGCGCGCGAACATCGCGAAGGCGCACTAAAAGCAGAAAACAATGCATTTTTCGATCTGACTCAAACCGAAGCATGTCAGGCACAAGTCGGTATCTTCCTGGCAGATCAAGCAGTTAAAAGTAAGTCGAAAAAATACGCTAAAGCAGCAACCAAAGAAATCAAAACAGCAGGTGTTTTAGGCGCAGGCATTATGGGCGGCGGTATCGCTTACCAGTCAGCGCTTAAAGGCGTACCGGCTGTTATGAAAGACATTAAGCAAGACGCTTTAGACTTGGGCATGAAAGAAGCCGGCAAAATCCTGAAAAAAGGTGTTGAGCGCGGTAAGGTTAATAACGAGAAGATGATTAAAATCTTGTCTTCTATTACACCTACGCTGCTAAATGAAGCCGTTAAAGACGTCGATATTGTCGTCGAAGCCGTTGTTGAGAACCCGAAAGTTAAAGGTTCGGTGCTGGCTGAAATTGAAGGTGTTATCAGTGATGACGCTATTCTGACTTCAAATACCTCGACCATCTCTATTACTGAGCTCGCTAAGAATCTGAAGCGCCCTGAGAAATTCTGCGGTATGCACTTCTTTAACCCAGTACATAAAATGCCGCTGGTTGAAATTATTCGTGGCGAGAAAACCTCAGATGATACCGTGAATGCGGTAGTTGCCTACGCACTGAAGTTAGGCAAAACGCCTATCGTTGTTAACGACTGCCCTGGCTTCTTAGTGAACCGCGTGCTGTTCCCTTACCTGGCAGGCTTTGCCGGTATGGTTGATGAAGGCGTTGATTTCGTCGGCATCGACAAAGTTATGGAGAAGCAGTTCGGTTGGCCTATGGGTCCTGCGTACTTAAGCGATGTGGTCGGTATCGACACGGCTGATCACTGTACCGTTGTTATGGAAGAGGGCTTCCCGACCCGTATGAAACGCGACGAGTCCAGCGCCATTGCTAAGCTGGCCGCCGCTGAGCGTTACGGCCAGAAAAACGGTAAAGGCTTCTACGTTTACGGCACCGACAAAAAAGGCAAGCCAACCAAAGAAGCAGATCCAGCCACTTACGAGCTATTAGGCTGTGAGCAAGGCAAAAAACTGGATGCTGACGAAGTCATTGCCCGCTGCATGATCCCCATGGTGAACGAAGTCGTTCGTTGCCTGGAAGAAGACATTGTAGGCTCTGCTGCCGAAGCAGACATGGCATTGCTTTATGGCTTAGGCTTCCCTCCATTCCGCGGCGGTCCTTTCCGTTATCTGGAAACGCTGGGCATGGAAAACTTTATTCAACTGGCAGACAAGTACGCGCACCTGGGTGAAATCTATCAGGTCACTGACGGCATGCGCGAAATGGCTAAAGCCGGTAAATCTTACTTTGACACAACCAGCGCGAAGTAAGGCTTGAGGAGGTTATTAAAATGAAAGACATCGTCATTGTAGATTGTATTCGTACGCCAATGGGGCGTTCAAAAAATGGTGTTTTCCGCCATACTCGTGCCGAAGACCTCTCAGCTGCGCTGATGAAGGGCTTACTTGAGCGCAACCCGGAAGTTGACCCGGAAGAACTGGAAGACATTTACTGGGGTTGTGTACAGCAAACCTTAGAGCAAGGCTTTAACATTGCGCGTAACTCCGCGCTCATTGCAGGCATTCCTCATAAAGTGGCCGGCGTTACCGTTAACCGCCTGTGTGGCTCTTCAATGCAGGCACTGCACGACGCAGCACGTGCAATTATGAACGGCGACGGCGATATCTTTATGGCCGGTGGTGTTGAGCATATGGGTCACGTACCAATGACTCACGGAATCGACTTTCACCCGGGCATGAACAAGTCTGTAGCAAAAGCTTCGGGCAGCATGGGTATGACCGCTGAATTATTATCTCGTAAGTTCGGTATTACCCGTGAACAGCAAGACGAATTCGGCGCACGTTCTCATAAGAAAGCCCACGAAGCGACTGTTGAAGGCCGTTTCGCTAAAGAGATTTACCCAATTAACGGCCACAATGCCGACGGCGAACTGGTACGTGTTACTGAAGACGAAGTTATTCGTCCGGAAACCACCGCAGAAGGCCTTTCACAACTTCGCCCGGTGTTTGACCCTGCCAACGGTACGGTGACCGCAGGTACCTCGTCAGCCTTGTCTGACGGCGCAGCTGCCATGTTGGTTATGTCTGCCGATAAAGCCAAAGAACTGGGTCTGACGCCACGCGTTAAGATTCGCTCAATGGCCGTAGCTGGCTGCGATCCTTCCATTATGGGTTACGGCCCGGTTCCGGCAACGGAAAAAGCACTGAAGCGTGCTGGCGTGTCTATTGACGACATCGATGTTGTTGAACTGAACGAAGCCTTTGCCGCACAGTCTCTGCCTGTTCTTAAAGGTTTGAAACTGTTCGACAAGATGGAAGAGAAAGTGAACCTGAACGGCGGTGCTATCGCATTGGGTCACCCATTAGGCTGCTCTGGCGCACGTATCTCAACGACGCTAATCAACTTAATGGAAGAGAAAAACGCGAAGCTTGGCTTAGCAACCATGTGCATTGGCCTTGGCCAAGGTATTGCGACGGTATTTGAACGCGTTTAATACTCTGTTTTAAATAACGAGTTTTAGTCAAAACCGTAATATCAGGGCGGTTTAACACGACGCTCTCAGTAGAGGAGCCATTTGGTAGCTCCTCCGCTGTTAATTGACGTAGGGTACTCAGAAACTGTCTGCAGCCATGGATGGCTGCAGTCAAGCCCCCAGGGATGGGTTCACGGCGTGTTTCTGAGTACCCTGCGTTAAATAAAAGGAGGAGCTACCAAATGGCTCCTCTCCCCCCTCACCTATTAAGCGCGAAAGTGTTAAACTCTCCGTTAGTTTCACTTAATTTATTAACGCTAATGATTCAAATTACCTGCGACAAAGAACTCGATACCCTTGGCCTTAAATGCCCAGAGCCCGTAATGTTAGTTCGTGCGGCTATTCGTAAAATGAAGGTTGGTCAGGTTTTACTGATTATTGCAGATGACCCCGCAACAACCCGGGATATTCCGGGCTTTTGCGAGTTTATGGAGCATGAGTTGGCGGGGTCTGAAACCGAAGAGATGCCTTACCGCTATTGGGTTAGGAAATCTCATTAATAGCCTGACGCTTAGGTGTCAGGCTTTATCCTTATTTAAGTACATCTCCCAGAACTCGGCCTGACCAACATCTCCCAGTTCATAAGGTTCAAAGCCGAAGTTTTTGTAGGCTTGCTTAGCTCTGTCATTGTTTTCCAGCACTTCCAGAGTCAGCTTCACGCAACCGCGGAATTCCGCCAGCGTTTTCACTTCTTCTAAAAGCTTTTTAGCAACGCCCTGACCGCGATATTCCGGAATAACGGCTATGTCGTGAATATTCATTAGCGGTTTTGCAGCGAAGGTTGAGAAGCCTTCTACGCAGTTTGCAACGCCAACCGGAGTGTCACCATCGTAAGCTAGCAAAGAAAAGACATGGTCTCTTTTTGCCATTTCATCTATCAGACTTTCTTTAACGTCATCTGATATGCCTTCACCACCACCCATTGGGTCTTTAGCGTAAGCATCCAACATGGCTATAACGGCATTACGGTGTTTGGGGTTACTATAATCCGCAAGTGTAATTTCTATCATTCGTCCTTCGCTCATTTTACAACGTAAACTGTTTCATTTGGTCAGCAACCGGCTGATAGCAATGACAGCTAATAACATGGTCGTTAACCATACCAACTGCTTCCATAAAAGCATAGCAAATGGTCGGACCGACAAACTTAAAGCCTTCCTTTTTTAACGCTTTTGCCATGCTTTTGGAAGCCTCAGTTTCTGTAGGAACCTCACTTTGCGTCCGATACGCATTAATAATCGGTGAGCCGCCAACAAAAGCCCATAGCCACTGCTCAAACCTAATGCCCTTCTGTTCTAACTTTAAAAAGGCTTCGGCGTTGGTGAAAATAGCGTCAATTTTCGCCTTGCTACGAATAATATCACGGTTGCTGTACAACAGTTCGCGATCAGCATCACTCATAGCCACAATAGCTTTCGGATCAAAACCCAAAAAGGCTTTCTCGTAGCCCGCCTGTTTGCGCAATATGGTTAACCAACTAAGACCCGCTTGTTGCCCGTCCAGACACAGTTTGGCGAAGAGTTCTTTCGGGTCACGTACCGGCCGCCCCCAGACATTGTCGTGATACGCACGGTAATCGTCAGCAGATTCGCACCAGGAACAACGTTCCGGCTGATTATTTGTCATGCCTTCCCCTATAACCAAGGCGCTTCAGAGGGTATAATCTACGCATATTTTTCGACCATTGGTCAACCACAAATAAAAAAGCAGAGAATGCGTATGTCGAAATACGATGTGAAAACCTTTCAGGGGCTTATTCTTGCTCTTCAGGACTACTGGGCTCAGCAAGGCTGTGCCGTGGTTCAGCCATTAGATATGGAAGTGGGTGCAGGCACTTTCCACCCAATGACTTTTTTACGCTCATTAGGTCCGGAGCCGGCCAGTTTTGCTTATGTTCAGCCCTGCCGCCGACCTACTGATGGTCGTTATGGCGAAAACCCAAACCGGTTGCAACACTACTACCAGTTTCAGGTCATTATGAAGCCTTCGCCTAAAGACATTCAGGAACTTTACCTGGGTTCTTTAGAAATGCTTGGCTTTGACACACTAACCCACGACATACGCTTTGTAGAAGACAACTGGGAGTCACCGACTCTGGGTGCCTGGGGCCTAGGCTGGGAAGTTTGGCTTAACGGTATGGAAGTTACTCAGTTTACTTACTTCCAGCAAGTTGGTGGCGTAGAGTGTCGTCCTGTGGCCGGAGAAATTACCTACGGCTTGGAACGTTTAGCGATGTACATTCAGGGGGTGGACAGCATCTACGACCTGGTCTGGACTGACGGCCCTCGCGGTAAAATCTTGTACCGCGACGTCTTTCATCAAAACGAAGTTGAACAGTCGACTTACAACTTTGAATACGCTGACGTTGATGTACTTTTCCGCCGCTTCGACGACTGTGAAAAAGAATGTGAGCTGCTCATAGAAAAATCTTTGGCTTTACCTGCGTATGAGCAGGTCATGCGCGCATCTCACGCGTTTAACTTGCTGGATGCACGACACGCTATCTCTGTAACCGAAAGACAGCGCTACATACTTCGTGTCAGAACCATGGCGAAGGCCGTTGCCCAAGTCTATTATCAGGCGCGCGAAGCTCTGGGCTTCCCTTTAGCCGACAATAAAAACAAACCAGCAGCGAACTAAGGAGAGCCAGGCCGTGCAAAAAGAAAACTTATTAATTGAGCTAGGTACCGAAGAGCTGCCTCCAAAAGCCTTAAAGTCACTGCGTGACAGCTTAAAGTCGGGTATTGAGTCTGGTTTAAAAAGCGCTGAACTGAGTTTTGATAGTATTGAAGCTTATGCTACCCCTCGTCGGTTAGCTGTGCTGGTAAAACAGGTAGAGACCGAGCAGCAGGATAAAGAAGTAGAGAAACGCGGCCCCGCCGTTAATGTAGCTTTTGATGATTCAGGCAACCCGACCAAAGCCGCCGAAGGCTGGGCTCGTTCTAATGGTATTACCGTTGAACAGGCTGACCGTTTAAAGACAGATAAAGGCGAATGGCTGCTGCACAAGGCAACAGTAAAAGGCCAGGCGCTCACTGAATTAGTTCAGAGTATGCTGGAAGCGGCCATTAAAACACTACCTATTCCTAAGCCTATGCGCTGGGGTGACAGCACCGCACAGTTCATTCGCCCTGTTCATACACTGACGGTTATGCTGGGTAGCGAGCTCATCGAAGCTGAAATTCTGGAAACTAAGAGCGCTCGTTTTATTCAGGGTCATCGTTTCCACTCTCCTGAAGGTTTTGAGCTTGACCATGTCGACAACTACTTATCTAAGCTGCGTGAAGCGAAAGTAATCGCTAACTTCGAAGAACGTATTGAGACCATTCAATCAGAAGTATCACGCCTTGCTTCCGAAATCGGCGGCAAGGTTATTCAAGATGACGAGTTAGTTGAGGAAGTTGCGGCACTGGTGGAATGGCCCGTAGCTTTAACCGCAAGTTTCGATCAGGGCTTTCTGGCTGTGCCAAAAGAACCGCTCATTGTCACCATGAAAGACGACCAGCGTTACTTCCCGGTTGAAGATGGTAAAGGTAACTTATTAAACCAATTTATTTTCATTACCAATATTGAAAGCCGTGACCCTCAGCAGATCATTAAGGGTAACGAAAAAGTCGTTCGCCCTCGCTTGGCGGATGCACAGTTTTTCTTTGAGTCCGACAAGAAAAAGACACTGGAGTCTCGCCTTTCTGCGCTGGATTCGGTACTTTTCCAGAAGCAACTTGGAAGTATTGGTGACAAAGCACGTCGTATTTCAGTGTTGGCCGGAAAAATTGCCAGCCAATTAAACGCTGACGTAAAAGCTTCACAAAGAGCCGGCCTACTGTGCAAAGCTGACCTAGTATCCGATATGGTTTCAGAGTTTCCTGAAACTCAAGGTGTTATGGGTAAGCACTATGCGCTTAACGATGGTGAAAAGAATGCGGTCGCACAGGCAATTGAACAACATTACTGGCCTCGCTTTTCCGGTGATGAATTACCGCAAACCAAAGAAGCCTGTGCCGTCGCATTAGCTGACAAGTTGGATACGCTGGTCGGTATATTCGGTATTGGCCAGGTACCCAAAGGTGATCGCGACCCCTTTGCACTTCGCCGCGCAGCTTTAGGTTTATTGCGCACACTGGTAGAGCGTGAGCTCGCACTAGATTTAAATGAGCTACTGGCAGCCTCAGTAGAAGGCTTTGGGGATAAGTTATCCAATAAAACGGTGGCTGCAGACGTGTTTGAATTCCTGCTTGGTCGTTTCCGCCCCTGGTATCAGGATCAAGGTATTTCGGTTGACGTTATTCAGTCGGTACTGGCTCGGTCGCCGTCAAAGCCAACCGACTTTGACCAACGCGTTAAGGCTGTTCAGTCATTTAAATCTCTGGACTCTGCAGAAAGTTTGGCAGCTGCCAATAAGCGGGTTGGGAATATTCTCGCAAAATCCAAAGAAGAGATATCAGGCAAAGTTGATGAGTCTGTTTTACAAGAAGAGTCCGAAACAGCGCTTTATCGTTTAGTGACACAAACTGAAAGCGCTATTAAGCCACTTATTGCTAACGGTGACTATAGTGACGCCCTTACGCAGTTATCTGAGCTTAAAGAGCCAGTCGATGCGTTTTTCGAACATGTAATGGTCAACGCAGAAGACGATAAAGTTCGTGTGAACCGACTTAACTTACTATTCAGATTACGCCATTTGTTCCTGGAGATAGCAGACATATCACTTCTTCAGTAATTCTTTGATTTAGAAACAATAAAAAGCCGGCTCATGGGAAATGAAGCCGGCTTTTTTATGCTTACTTTTCTTTGTCTATTAACTTAGACGTCCAGGTTAGCAACCTTAAGCGCGTTAGACTCTATAAATGCTCTACGAGGCTCGACCTCATCACCCATTAAGGTGGTAAATAACTGATCCGCGCCAATAGCATCTTCAATAGTAACCTGAAGCATGCGACGGGTTTCAGGATCCATGGTCGTTTCCCACAGTTGGTCAGGGTTCATTTCTCCCAAACCTTTATAGCGTTGAACATAAAGCCCACGCTTAGACTCGTTAATAAGCCATTCAACAGCGTCTACAAAATGGTTAATCGGTTGCTTTTTCTCACCACGGAGAACGTAGCCACCTTCTTCTACCAACGAATCGATTTTATCTCCAAGCGTTACTATTTGTTCGTAGTCTTTCGACATTAAGAACTCGTAGTTAAGTGGATAATCGGTATCAACCCCATGCTGGCGAATTGTTGTTGTCGGCAACCACATTCTGCGTTCAGTATCTTCATGCAAAGAAACGGTATAGGTTGCTGAATCGACTTCTCGAGCTGTTAGGTCGTCGTTTAATGTTTTGACCCACTTGGCCATATAGTCTTTGTCTTTTAATCGTTCGTCGGTTAGACGAGGCGCATAGAACAGACGTTGCAGGAAACGTTCCGGCATACGACGGCTCAGGCGTTTTATATTTTCCTGTGCCATTTGGTAGCCGTTAACCAGCTCTTCCAGCTTTTCACCGGCAATACCCGGAGCGGTTTCGTTAACGTGTAACGACGCATTGTCCAACGCCAAACTGGTCAGGTAACGAATCAATGACGGGTCGTCTTTAATATAAACTTCCTGCTTACCTTTTTTCACCTTATACAAAGGAGGCTGCGCAATGTAAATGTAGCCACGCTCAATAATTTCTGGCATTTGGCGATAGAAGAAGGTCAGCAACAAGGTACGAATGTGCGAACCGTCAACGTCAGCATCCGTCATAATAATAATACGGTGATAACGTGTTTTATCTGGGTTGTACTCGTCACGGCCAATACCACAGCCCATTGCTGTGATTAACGTACCAACTTCAACCGAGGACAGCATTTTATCAAAGCGTGCTTTTTCGACGTTAAGGATTTTACCTTTTAGCGGCAGTATCGCTTGGTTTCTACGGTTACGGCCCTGCTTCGCTGAACCGCCTGCAGAGTCACCCTCCACAATGTAGAGTTCAGACAGTGCAGGATCTTTTTCCTGGCAATCGGCCAACTTACCCGGAAGCCCAGCTATGTCTAAAGCACCTTTACGGCGAGTCATTTCACGAGCTTTACGAGCCGCTTCACGCGCGCGGGCAGCATCAATAATTTTATTGATGATAAGCTTAGCTTCGCCTGGGTTTTCTAACAGGTAATCTGCTAACTGCTCATTCATTGACTGCTCTACCGCTGACTTCACTTCAGAAGAAACGAGCTTATCTTTTGTCTGAGAAGAAAACTTAGGGTCTGGTACTTTTACGGAAATAATTGCGGTTAAGCCTTCACGGGCATCATCACCCGTTGCAGAGGTTTTCGTCTTCTTAGTAAAACCTTCTTTTTCCATATAGGTGTTTAACGTACGGGTTAATGCCGCACGAAAACCTGCCAGGTGAGTACCACCGTCACGCTGTGGAATATTGTTGGTAAAACAATAAATATTTTCCTGGAAGGAATCATTCCACTGCATGCTCACCTCTACACCAATACCGTCTTCTCTTTGAAGCGTAAAGTAGAAAGCTTTTTGATGAATTGGTGTTTTGTTTTGGTTCAAATAGTTAACGAAAGCGGCGATACCACCCTCGTATTTAAACAGATCTTCACGGTCATCACGTTCATCTCGCAAACGTATGCCAACACCCGAATTCAAAAACGAAAGCTCTCTGAGGCGTTTCGCCAAAATATCGTAGTGGAATTCAGTATTCGTAAAGGTCTCGTGACTAGGCCAAAAACGAAGCTCAGTCCCTGTTGTATCGGTTTCACCTACAGGTTTTACGTCACTGTCCGGCTCACCCATATGGTAGGTTTGTTCGTAAACCTGACCTTGTCGACGAATGGTCAACTGCAGCTGTTCAGATAGTGCGTTTACAACAGAGATACCAACGCCGTGCAAACCACCAGACACTTTATAAGAGTTATCGTCAAATTTACCACCAGCGTGCAATACAGTCATAATAACCTGTGCAGCTGAAACGCCCTCTTCTTCGTGTATATCAACGGGAATTCCGCGACCATCATCTTTCACACTGACTGAACCGTCAGAATGAATGGTAACCATAATTTCTGAACAATGGCCCGCTAAGGCTTCGTCAATAGAGTTATCGACAACTTCAAAAACCATGTGGTGCAGACCCGTTCCATCATCTGTGTCACCAATGTACATACCTGGGCGTTTACGAACCGCATCCAACCCTTTGAGAACCTTGATACTCGATGAACCGTAATTATTTTCTTCCATAGTATTATCTCGATATCATTCGTTTATTACCCCATGTTCCACGTGGAACATTCGAGGTGATTTTTGAAATTTATCCGACAACTGCTTTCCAGTAATTGCGGTGATAAACACTTGTGCGTCTAGATTTTCTAACTCACGACAAAGTAACGCCTGGTTTCTTGAATCAAGCTCGGACGTTAAATCATCAATCAAATAGATGCAGGGTTGCTTTTTAATTTTTTGATAATGCTTCCCTTGCGCTAATTTCAAAGCGGTTATCGCGGTTTTTAACTGCCCGCGAGATAAGCGATGCTTAACTTCAACACCATCTGCTATCACTTTGATATCTGCCTTATGTGCCCCAACTGAGGTGAAGCCGTATTTCTTATCTTTCTCTGTATGGCTTTCTAAGGCGTCAAATAAACTTTGGCTAGTATCCCAGCCCGATTTTAATCGAACCTCCATTGTAACATCGGAGAGAAAAGATTTCGCTAGTTCTTGTATATAATCATTAAGTTCTTCTAGGTATTTTTCGCGACTTTTACTAATGCGCTCTCCATAGTAGGCTAACTGTTCTTTCCAGTATTTATCTTCCCGCACGGGAAGCGAGCGTTGCTTGAGTAAACTGTTTCTTTGTTTAAGCAGTTGAGTGTAAGCAACCCAGTCTGAATAAAAAGAATGTTCCACGTGGAACACTCCCCAATCTATAAACTGTCGCCTCTG
Source organism: Pseudomonadota bacterium (assembly GCA_051747845.1). Lineage (GTDB taxonomy): Bacteria > Pseudomonadota > Gammaproteobacteria > Enterobacterales > Alteromonadaceae > Idiomarina. Next base: position 2,305 of record JBNJGQ010000038.1, on the reverse strand, counting down.
TCCTGGTCCCTCTAGAAGTATATCTACAGACTCAGGGGTTAACAGTTGTACCGGAACCAAGCGCGCAACATCGGACATCCTCTGCACATTCGCACCGTTCAGCCTTAACGATTGCTCTCCATCACTACTGCGCCGAACGCCAATAGAGTAATCTTTAGAACGACAAAATACGGTAAAGCCGCTATTGCCCTCTTTAATTAACTGACGAAAACCACCGGGACGAAAGGAACGACCAAAACCGAGTAAGTAGATAGCTTCAAGCAGGCTGGTTTTACCGGAACCGTTATCGCCGGTAATAAGATTAATTTGGGGACTGGGGGACAAAGCCACTTCCGAAAAATTTCTGAAGTGGCTTAAATTCAACGTCTCAATGAACATTAATCTATGATGTTACAAGCGCATCGGCATAATGACGTAACAGCAAGACTCATCATGCTGAGGCTCAATTAATGCACTGCTGTTTGAGTCCGACAAGGTGAACGAAACCTGTTCGTCATCGATGTTATTTAGAACATCTAGCAAATAGCTAACGTTAAAGCCTATCTCAAGATCATCACCTTGATAATCGACTTCAATAACTTCTTCAGCTTGCTCTTGTTCTGGGTTTGTAGCAGTAATACAAAGCTCACCACTGCTTAGGTTCAAACGCACACCGCGAAACTTCTCATTTGATAAAATTGAAGCACGACCAAAAGACTGACGTAAAGCATCACGATGCGCGACCACAACTTTATCGCCACCACTTGGCAAAACACGGCGGTAATCAGGAAAACGACCATCAACCAATTTACTGGTAAACACCAGCTCTGGTGTCTCAACGCGAATATGATTGTTTCCGATAGAGACCGACACTTCCTGATCGTCATCGCCCAAGAGACGAAGTAATTCGACAACCCCTTTACGAGGAACAATAACCTGCCGTTGAGCAAGGCCCGGTTGGTCAATGGCACAAGTGCTCATCGCCAAACGGTGACCGTCGGTTGCAACAGAACGCAACATGCCGTTATCCGTTTCAAACAACATACCATTTAAATAATAACGAACGTCCTGGTTCGCCATTGAGAAATGGGTTTTCTCCATTAAGTCTTTCAATATTGCCTGTTCTGTCACCAAATGGATGTCACTTTTCCAGTCATCGATATTTGGGAAGTCATCTGACGAAAGAGTACTGAGCTTAAATTTACTGCGGCCTGATTTAACGGTTGCGCTGTCTTCCTGCGAAGTGAATTCAATTGTTGAACCTTCAGGTAAGCTCCGCACAATATCCAAAAGCTTCTTAGCCGGTACCGTGACTGCAGCATCCATATCTGCTGACTCAAGCGGCACCGAGGAGACCAGTTCAACTTCCAGGTCTGTTCCGGTCAATTTAAGTTGGCCGTTATCCACCTGTAATAACAAATTCGACAAAATTGGTAACGTATGCCGCCTTTCAACAGCACCACTCACAACCTGCAGTGGCTTGAGAAAAGCATCGCGGTTAATTGAAAATTTCATGACTGAGTCCCCTGTTTATAACGACATACCTTATGACGACAATGTTCGAATAAGATTTCTATAGTCTTCTTTTATATCGTGCTGCGCATCTTTTAATTCTTGTATTTTGCGACAAGCATGTAAAACCGTCGTGTGGTCACGCCCACCAAAAGCATCACCAATTTCCGGTAAACTGTGGTTGGTTAGCTCTTTTGCCAACGCCATGGCCAACTGACGTGGACGCGCTACGGAACGACTCCGGCGCTTAGATAAAATGTCAGCTAACTTAATATTATAATATTCTGCTACTGTCTTCTGGATGTTATCAATAGTGACCAATTTTTCCTGAGCGGCAATTAAGTCACGCAGTGCTTCACGTACAAAGTCGATGGTAATGGGTCGACCTGTAAGTTGCACATTAGCAACGACTCGGTTCAGGGCGCCTTCAAGTTCGCGCACATTTGAACGCAACCTTTTGGCAATGAAAAAGGCGACTTCGTGTGGCATATGTAACCCACGTTCGTCCGCTTTTCGCATTAAAATAGCAACTCGAGTTTCTAATTCCGGCGGCTCAATCGCAATGGTCAAACCCCAGCCGAAACGGGATTTCAGACGATCTTCTACTCCATCTATTTCCTTCGGATAAAGATCGCTGGTCATAATAATTTGCTGATTACCTTCCAACAGTGCGTTGAAAGTATGAAAGAATTCTTCCTGAGAGCCTTTTTTATTGGCAAAGAAATGGATGTCATCTATCAGCAACGCGTCAACTGAGCGGTAGTAACGTTTAAATTCATTGGTCGAACTGTTACGAATGGAGTTGACCATGTCC
>JBNJGQ010000037.1:0-15709 GCA_051747845.1 Pseudomonadota bacterium | reverse complement strand
TGTCAGGCTACAGTGTTCACATCAGTCTACTTTTGATAAATGACTTCGACATCGTGATCATCATCATCGTCGTCATCTTCGTCATCCTGCTCTTCTTCCAGCACTTCTTCGTGGTAGGTATCCCACATAAATTCAACCGGATCGGCTTCTTCCTGTTGCTCCGTGCTAGGTGCAGGTAAGGTCTCAAGGTACGAAATAACCTCGCGACATAAAGCATCACTGCCGCGCCCTTCTAACGCCGCAATTTGGAATACCGGGCCGTCCCAGTCCAGAGCTTTAACCAGCTCATCCACTTTTTCCTGAACTTCTTCGTCCAGCAACAAGTCGACTTTATTGATGACCAACCAACGCGGTTTTTCTGCCAGTTTCGGGCTGTATTTTTCCAGCTCATTGATGATGATACGTGCCTGCTCTGCAGGGTCGGTCTCATCAAATGGCGCTAAGTCCACCAAATGCAGAAGTAAACGACAGCGTTCTAGGTGTTTCAGGAAGCGAATACCCAGCCCAGCGCCTTCAGCTGCACCTTCAATAAGACCCGGGATATCAGCAATAACGAAACTTTGATGTGGTGCCGGACGCACAACACCCAAATTAGGTATTAATGTGGTAAAGGGGTAGTCGGCGACTTTAGGACGCGCCGCTGAAACCGAACGAATAAAGGTCGATTTACCGGCGTTTGGCATACCCAGTAAGCCCACGTCGGCCAGCAACATGAGTTCAAGTTTTAACGAGCGTACTTCACCCGGAGTACCATCGGTTTTCTGTCGGGGAGCACGGTTCACACTGCTTTTAAAACGCGTATTACCTAAACCATGGAAGCCGCCTTTGGCTACCATTAAACGCTGACCATGCTGAGTCAAATCGCCAAGAACTTCGCCGGTGTCGACGTCGGTAGCGCGAGTACCCGGAGGAACCGGCAGCACGATATCGCTACCGCGTTTACCCGTACAGTTTTTACCCATACCATTTTGCCCACGTTCCGCTTTATGGAAGCGCTCAAAACGATAGTCGATAAGGGTATTCAGGTTCTCATCGGCTTGCAGGTAGACGTCGCCACCATCGCCGCCGTCACCACCGTCGGGACCACCTTTGGGAATGTACTTCTCGCGACGGAAACTGATACAACCATTACCGCCGTCACCCGCATCTACGCGGACTTCTACTTCATCAACGAATTTCATCGCAATTTGCTACTTATCACTTAGAGAATACTGTGCAAAATTCTAGCACATATGAAAAAGCCCCGCCGTAAGGCAGGGCTTTCAGAACCGAAACTTTTCAGTTTATGTTCACGTTATTAGTCAGTAATAACGCTCACAAATTTACGGTTTTTGCTGCCCTTCACTTCAAAAGACACTTTGCCTTCTGAGGTTGCAAACAATGTATGGTCTTTACCAATACCTACGTTCGCTCCCGCGTGGAACTTAGTACCACGTTGGCGAACCAGGATGTTGCCTGCTAATACAGACTCACCACCGAAGCGCTTAACACCGAGACGTTTACTCTCTGAGTCGCGACCGTTTTTAGTAGAACCACCAGCCTTTTTATGTGCCATGTCGTTACTCCTTAATTAGCTGTTGATACCAGTGATTTTCACTTCCGTGAACCACTGACGATGGCCTTGTTGACGACGAGAGTGCTTACGACGACGGAACTTAACGATTTTAATTTTATCGCCACGACCGTGATCAATCACTTCCGCTTTCACTTTACCACCGGATACGAACGGAGCACCGATGTTTACATCGTTGCCGTCAGAAACCATCAAAACCTGGTCGAATTCAACTACATCACCGGTAGCTGCTTCCAGTTTTTCCAGGCGGACGATTTGGCCTTCAGACACACGGTGCTGCTTACCGCCACTTTGGAATACTGCGTACATATTATTCTCCACAACCCTATTGGGCATCCAAATTCAAATCAGGGCGCGAATTGTACGTAATCCCGCCAGCGATCGCAACCCTTTATTTGAACTTAAAGGCTACGTAATCTGCCGCGCTTTGAGTTTCCGCGCCGCTTTAAATAGTGTACCATCCCTTTTCCGTTAAATTTTGTAAATAAACAGATATCTATGATGGATATGCAGTCCATTAACGCATTAGCCAAAGACGATATGCTTGGCGTGAATGCTTTAATAGGTGAACAACTTCAATCGGATGTTGCCCTAATTAACCAGTTAGGCCTCTATATTGTCAACAGTGGCGGTAAACGCTTACGCCCACTGCTTGCCATATTAGCTTGCCGGGCCCTGGGTTACGAAGGTAACGATCACCGCAAACTTGCGACAATTATCGAGTTTATTCATACCGCGACCCTGCTGCACGACGATGTCGTCGATGAGTCGGAACTGCGTCGCGGACGCAAAACCGCTAATGCGGTGTTCGGTAATGAAGCCAGCGTGCTGGTTGGTGACTTCCTTTATACCCGCGCTTTTCAGCTAATGGTCGATTTAGACTCCCTGCGGATACTGCGTATTTTAGCGGATGCCACCAACGTTATTTCTGAAGGTGAAGTGCTGCAGTTGATGAACTGTAACGACCCCGATACCTCAGAAGCCAGCTATTTTAATGTCATTTACGGTAAAACCGCCAAGCTGTTTGAAGCTGCAACCGAGCTGGCCGGCGTATTAACCGCACAAGACGAAAAAGTAACTCAGCAACTGGCCGATTACGGTCGTTACCTGGGTACCGCATTTCAGTTGGTGGACGACTTGCTGGATTACACCGCAGATAGCGAATCTATGGGCAAGAACGCCGGTGATGACTTAGCCGAAGGTAAGCCGACACTGCCGTTGTTATACGCTATGTGGCACGGCAACGATGTTGAGCAAAAGCTGATTCGTGAAGCTATAGAGCAAGGCGACGGACGTGAGCACTTACAAACCGTGCTGACGGCTATGGAACGAACCGGAGCTTTGCAATACACCCGGGACAAAGCTTTAGAAGCCGCCGAACAAGCGCGCGAGTCCTTAAGCGAACTCCCGGACTCCGACTACAAACAAGCCCTACTCACCCTAACCCATCTGGCTGTCGACCGAGTGGCTTAGGCAGGCTTGGAGAAAGGAAATGCCTTGGGGGAGCGGGTTCTGTTTCGGAGGACGCCCGTGAATACATCCCTGTAGGGCTTGTGTAGCGCCATCCATGGCGCTACACACCTCCGAAACAGAACCCTTCCCGCTTTAGGCATTTCTAATAAGCATCCATGGCCTTCGACACTCCGCCATAGAAACCTTCAACACTCGTAACGCTCACAATCCAACAGCCTACCCCTTCAACCATCTCCGGAGCCTGACAATTTAAGACTAACCTTTATGTCAGTTGAGATATTCAATAACAAGTCTAGCCGAAGAAATATTGGAGTGTGGTCAGTATTGGCGATATGCCATTGTGGGTTATCTGGAGAAAGTGCTGAGATAACTTTCAGCAAGTAGCGTGGAAATGTTGGGGCGGCTATTACAGGAGCGTCGAAGGCCAGGGACGGCCTTCGTCGAGCGCTCATGGATGAGCTTGTAGCGTCTCCTGTAATAGCCGCCCCAATATTTTCAAGAGCGGATTGCTGAAAGTTTCTTCAGCTTAGCTGGCGAAATCGATGCCTTTTTGGATGTCGCCTTTCAGGCCGTCGAGCATTTCGTCCATGCATTTTTGTTCGAATGCACTGAGCTTGCCGTAAGACAGGATTTCTTCGGCGCCGTTTTTGCCTAAGCGTACTGGCTGTGCGAAGAACTTAGCGTTGTCGCCAGGGCCTTCTACGTAGGTGCACTCAATGGTGTCCTGGCCTTGCAGGCCTTTCAGCAATGACAGCGCAAAACGTGCTGCTGCCTGACCCATTGAAAGGGTTGCTGAGCCGCCGCCGGCTTTGGCTTCGACAACTTCAGTACCTGCGTTCTGGATACGGTGAGTCAAGTCTTTAATTTCTTGCTCGGTGAACTCAACGCCTTCAACCTGAGACAGCAATGGCAGAATGGTTGTGCCGCTGTGGCCACCAATAACTGGTACGTTTACGTTTTCCGGATTCAGACCACGCAGTTCACCAACGAATGCTTCTGAGCGGATAACGTCCAGAGTTGTCACACCGAACAATTTACGCTTGTCGTAGCAGCCTGCTTTTTTCAGGACTTCGGCAGCAATTGGTACTGTGGTGTTTACTGGGTTAGTAATAATACCAACACAAGCGTTAGGGCAGTTGTCTGCAACGCCTTGTACTAAGTTCTTAACGATGCCTGCGTTCATGTTGAACAGGTCAGAGCGGTCCATACCTGGCTTACGAGGTACGCCGGCAGGAATTAATACGATGTCGCTGCCAACTAATGCTGAAGCAAGATCATCTTTACCGAAGCCTGTTACTTTCACGTCGGTAGGGATGTGACTTAAGTCAACCGCTACACCTGGAACTACTGGCGCAACGTCATACAGCGATAATTCTGAACCTGCTGGTAACTGGGTTTTCAGAAGTAATGACAATGCCTGGCCGATACCACCGGCCGCACCTAATACGGCTACTTTCATCTCAGACTCCGTTTTTGTTAGTCAATTTTAACTGCATAAAAATGCAGAATTTGGCGCAAAACTGTACTCCAATATCACTAAAAATACAACTTTGCGCGGTGCACATTCAGCACTCGAATAGCGCATCTATATGCAGTACACTGGGGGTTATTATAGCATGTAACCAGTATAGGAATTGAACTCTCTCATGGTGCAGGACACGTTACTCGAAGCTTTTAAAACCCTTCTTCGCGAAGAGCGTTATGGCTCACAGGGAGAAATTGTTAATGCCTTGAAAGCCGAGGGCTTTGATAACATTAGCCAGTCTAAAGTCTCGCGCATGTTGAGTAAGCAAGGCGCGGTTCGTACCCGCAATGCAAAGCAGGAAATGGTCTACTGCTTACCACCCGATTTAGCGGTACCTTCCACTAAGGCACCATTAAGCCAGCTTGTACTGGATATTCAGCACAATGATGTCATGGTGATTATTCGCACCAGCCCTGGGGCTGCTCAGTTGATTGCCCGCTTGCTTGATTCGGTGGGTAAAAAAGAAGGTGTGCTTGGTACGATAGCCGGCGACGACACCATTTTTATCGCACCACTTAAGGTTGCTGATATCGACTTTACGCTGAAGAAAGTCCGGGAGTTATTCGCCAGTCAGGTGGTACTGCCCTCTTCCTGATCCGCTACTTCTTTGTTGTCTTCCATAAAACGCATTGAAGGCACAAAAAAACCGCAGTTGGATACCGCTTGCGAATAATCCAGTAACGGGTCGTAGGTCCCTTGTTCGTCGGCGTAATATCGATTTTTTAGCCACTGCACCACCATTTTCGGTGTGTGACTAAAATACATAGCCAGCAGCCCCTGTTCGCGCAGGTCACCCCAGGGCATATTCTGCCGCAGTAAAGGAATGGGCTGTTCATTATTGTCAATTAAACGGCTTTTAGCAGCGTGTGTAATACCTTCAATTTTGGCTTCTGACAAACGTTCGCCGGAGACTTTTTCCCGCCCCATGAGTTGCTCTTGCTTTTCCGGGCCCAGGTGGTCCCAGCGGCGTAAGTCGTGACGAAACTTTTGTACGAATAAGTAACTGCCATCAACAAAGTCGGCATCGTCTTTTTCTTCTACTAATGCCACCTTACGTTTGCGCATACCCCTGGGGTTGTCAGGCGCATCGATAAAACCGGTCAAATCACGCCCGTCCAGATAACGGAAGGAACGAATCTGCTCGACCACTTCAATGTCATAACCGAACCATTCAATTAATGTACGGCCGGCCAGATAATTGGCGTCGAAGCGGTCACAACGAATTTGAATGATGAGATCATAAGGGTGTCTTGGTGCTTCCCGGTCGCCGTCGGAAAGTTCAGGAAAAGCCTGCAGGTGAAGTGGTCGCTTGTGTGGATAGAGAATGTCCCAGTAATCTGCGCCTATGCCTACAAAGCCTGTTAACATGGCCTCTGAGAAGCGGGCGTCAAGATCGCGTAAAATTGCTGGAAAGCGGGCCAGTTTACGACGTAGACTTTCAACGTCGTCGCTCATGACATGACAAAACAACGTCAGACCATGCAGATTAGGTTCCGCGTAGACTCCTGACTGAGCTTTATCCACCCTATTCTCCCATTTAACTGTTATTTTTGTGTGTTCGTTCTATTCGCTTTTACATTAAATAGCGCACGAGGCATTATAGAATGCCTGTATTCGTTATGACACCGCAAGGAAAAATCATGCGCAATCTGATACTTATTTTTGGTTTGCTTGGACTGACTGCCTGTGCGAGCACGGCAGACAATCAAACTCAGCGTAGCAGTGCTCAACAACAGACTCCGGCTGCTGAGTTTCACCAGCTGGCTGACACTGTCTGGGAAGGGCTGAATGAGTCCAGTGATACCGAGCTGACCGACATGTCACCGGAAGCGTTAGAGCAACGTTACCAACAACGCTCTGAATGGCTTGAACAGCTGAACGCCGTTAACCTTAACGAGCTAAGCCGGGATGACCAGATAAACCATGCGATGATTCACTACACCTTAAAGAACAAGGTCGATGAATACCGCTTTAATGCGCACTATATGCCATTAACAGCAGAGGGCAGTTTTCACAGCTCTTTAGCGTTTATGCCGTCATACACGTCATTTTCATCGGCTGAAGACTACCAGAATTACATAGCAAAACTGCGCTCAATTCCTCGTTATATGAAGCAGCAGACTCACTGGTTGCGTAAGGCGATTGAGGAAGGTTATACCCAGCCTGCAGCCGCTATGGCCGGTTTTGAGGAAAGCATACTGGCTTACATTGTACAGGATGCTAAAGACAGCGTTTATTTCTCTCCTTTTGCGCAACAACCGGATTTTGTTGATAGCGAAAAGTGGGAACAACTTAAAGACGATGCATTAACTGCTATTGACGACCAGGTGATGCCGGCTTACGACGACTACTTTACCTTTATGGTTACCGAGTATTTGCCAAGTGCACGAGAAAGCATTGGCGCCAGTGAGCTACCCAATGGGGACGACTTTTATCAGAACCGTATTAAGCATTACACCACGCTGGATATGACCGCTGACGAAATTCATGAAATTGGTCTGCAGGAAGTTGCGCGCATTCGCGGCGAAATGCTGGAAGCCATTGAAGCCAGCGGTTTTGAAGGTGACTTTGACGAGTTTGTTGAGTTCTTACGTACCGACGATCAGTTCTATCCGGAGACAGCAGAAGAATTACTACAGTACGCAGCCTGGATAGCGAAGAAAATGGACGGTGAACTACCTAAGCTGTTTAAAACGCTGCCACGTAAGCCTTATGGCATTGCTCCGGTTCCGGCTGAGATAGCACCGAAATATACAACGGGCCGCTATTCAGGTACCAACCGCGACGACCGTGCTGGTTTTTATTGGGTGAATACCTACGCGTTGGACCGTCGTCCGCTCTACCAGATGGAAGCGCTGACACTGCACGAAGCAGTGCCTGGTCATCATTTACAAAACGCCATTGCGGGTGAATTAGAAGACTTACCGGAATACCGCCAGCAGACTTACATTTCAGCTTTCGGTGAAGGCTGGGGATTGTACTCTGAGTACTTAGGGCTGGAAGCAGGTTTCTACCAGGACCCATACAGCAACTTTGGTCGTTTAAGCTATGAAATGTGGCGTGCAGCGCGCTTGGTAGTAGACACCGGTATGCACGCCAAAGGCTGGAGCCGTGAACGTGCAATGGACTTTATGGCCAACAATACCGCGTTGTCACTGCATAACGTGAAAACCGAAATTGACCGTTACATTACCTGGCCTGCGCAAGCTCTTTCGTACAAGCTTGGCGAACTGACCATTAAGCGTTTACGCAGCGAAGCCGAACAAGAACTGGGCGATAAGTTCGACATTCGTGAATTCCACGATGCAGTACTGGAAAACGGCAGCGTGCCACTGAAAGTACTCGAGCAACACATCAACGACTGGATTGCTGAGCAGAAATAATCATGAGCGCTTAGGTTACAGGGCCTCATGTAGAGGACGCCCGCAAGTACTTCCCTGTAGGGCTTGAGCAGCGCCATCCATGGCGCTGCACACCTCCACATGAGGCCCTGTAACCATTGGACGCGCTCACGATTCACTGCTTAAGTCAGCTTAGCTTTAAGGCTCAAACTTCTTTAGTTCCAACCTCACGCCCTAATCTTGCTTTTGCTTCACTAAGAGACAGCAAGTTCTGGTTTCGGATATCCCGCTCAGCTAGGTTCATTAACTTAAGTGTGGCGATAGCTTCTTCGACATTTAGTGATGCTGTGTTTTGCTTAATATGATGGATAGTTTTTATCTGCATAATTAACTCCTGCCTGAACAACCAACCTAACTATAGCCCATTAATAAACCACCTAAAACTGGGCACAAAAAAACCGCCGAAGCGGTTTTATAAATTGCTAATGAGTGCGATCAACGGTTGCGAGGACTCTTAACGAGGTGTGCAGCGCCATGGATGGCGCTGCCCAAGCCCTACAGGGAAGTACTTGCGGGCGTCCTCGTAAAGAGTCCTTGCAACCTAAGCACTCATTAAGCCACGTTGATGGTTGGGATGATGTTTTCCTTGGCCGCTTTTTCTGCGTCGCGGAAGGCATCCATCTGGTCGAAGTTCAGGTATTTGTAGACTTCGCCAGCCATCGAATTGATGTCCTGTGCGTACTCCAGGTATTCTTCCGGAGTTGGCAGGCGACCAACGATAGCGCCGACAGCTGCAAGCTCTGCAGAAGTCAGGTAAACGTTTGCGCCATCGCCCAGGCGGTTCGGGAAGTTACGAGTTGAGGTAGACAATACCGTTGCGCCTGGTTCTACCCGTGCCTGGTTACCCATGCACAGTGAACAACCCGGCATTTCCGTACGAACGCCGTTACGCTCATAAATGTCGTAATAGCCTTCGGCTTCCAGCTGGGTTTTATCCATTTTCGTTGGTGGTGCAATCCACAAACGGGTATTTAATGGGTCGGAGTTTTTCTCTAACAATTTACCCGCTGCACGGAAGTGACCAATGTTGGTCATGCAAGAACCGATGAAAACTTCATCCACGTTGTCGCCGGCCACTTCGCTCAGGAACTTCGCATCGTCCGGGTCGTTCGGGCAACAAACGATTGGCTCTTTAATTTCGTTCAGGTCAATTTCGATAACTGTTGAATAGTCAGCGTCTTTGTCCGCACGAGTCAGCTCTGGGTTTTCTAACCACTCTTCCATCTTACGGGCACGACGTTCCAGCGTACGCGCATCGCCGTAGCCTTCGTTGATCATCCAACGCAGCATGGTGATGTTAGAACGCAGGTACTCGGCAACCGACTCTTCTGACAGGTCGATAGTACAACCAGCAGCTGAACGTTCAGCAGAAGCGTCAGACAATTCAAATGCCTGCTCTACGGTTAAGTGATCAAGACCTTCAATTTCTAAGATACGACCCGAGAAGATGTTTTTCTTGCCGCGCTTATCAACGGTCAGGTGACCTTCTTTAATAGCGAAAGCAGGAATAGCGTGTACCAAGTCACGTAAAGTAATACCCGGCTGCATTTCACCTTTGAAACGCACCAATACTGACTCAGGCATATCCAGTGGCATTACACCAGTAGCTGCGGCGAACGCAACCAGACCAGAGCCTGCCGGGAATGAAATACCCAGCGGGAAGCGAGTGTGTGAGTCACCACCCGTACCAACGGTGTCTGGCAACAACATACGGTTCAGCCAGCTGTGGATGATGCCGTCGCCAGGACGTAAGCTTACGCCGCCACGGTTCATGATGAAGTCAGGCAAGGTGTGCTGAGTTTCAACGTCAACCGGCTTAGGATAAGCGGCGGTGTGACAGAAAGACTGCATAACTAAGTCTGAGTTAAAGCCAAGGCATGCCAGGTCTTTTAGCTCGTCACGAGTCATAGGGCCAGTGGTATCCTGAGAGCCCACAGTGGTCATCTTAGGTTCACAGTAAGCGCCCGGACGAACACCTTCCATACCACAAGCTTTACCGACCAACTTCTGCGCCAGCGAGAAACCTTTACCGCTGTCTGCTGGTTGCTCTGGCTTACGGAACAAGTCTGATGGACCCATGCCCAGAGACTCACGTGCTTTTTCTGTCAGGCCACGACCGATGATCAGGTTAATACGGCCACCGGCACGTACTTCATCTAAAATAACGCGAGATGCATAATCGTACTCAGCGATAACGTCGCCGGCTTCGTTCTCGATTTTGCCTTCGTATGGGAAGATAGTGATGACATCGCCCATATTCATTTTTTCGACGTCGGCTTCAAACACCAACGCACCTGCGTCTTTCATCGTATTGAAGAAAATAGGTGCGACTTTAGAGCCAATGCAGATACCGCCCGCACGTTTATTTGGTGTGCCCGGCATGTCTTCGCCAATGTTCCACAGCACTGAGTTAGTCGCTGATTTACGTGAAGAACCAGTACCCACTACGTCGCCAACGAAGGCAACCGGGTGACCTTTTTCTTTCAATTCTTCAATTTGCTTGCCTGCATCAGTAATGCCTTCGCGTGGCATTTTGTACATCGCTTTGGCGTGCAAAGGAATGTCCGGACGAGACCAGGCGTCTGGTGCAGGAGACAAATCATCGGTATTGGTTTCGCCGGTCACTTTAAAGACTGTTGCTTTAATTGACTTAGGCAGCTCGTCGCTGTCGGTGAACCATTCAGCATTAGCCCAGGATTCAACCACTTCTTTCGCCAGCGCATTACCGGCTTTCATTTTCTCTTCCACGTCGTGGAAGGCATCGAACATTAAGATGGTTTCTTTCAGTTCTTTAGCGGCCAGTTCAGCCAGCTGAGAGTCGTCCAGCAATTCCACCAAAGTGACGATGTTGTAGCCACCGTGCATATTGCCCAGCAATTTCACTGCGTATTCTTTGCTGACAACCGGGCTTTCAATTTCACCTTTAACAACGGCGCTTAAAAAGCCTGCTTTAACATAGGCAGCTTCATCCACACCCGGCGGTACACGCTCGGCCAGCAGCTCAACCAGGAATTCTTCCTCGCCTGCTGGGGGATTTTTCAGTAATTCCACTAAATCGGCTACTTGCTCGGCGTTTAATGGCTTCGGAGGGATGCCTTCTGCGGCGCGCTCTTCCACGTGCTGACGATATTCTTTAAGCACTGATATTACCTCTCATTTGCTTGCATGAATTCTAAACGGTTCACTAGTGCGGCGCATTATACGGATTTTACGGTTAAATTCCCATGACACTGGGCTATAAATCAGATAATTCAGGGTATAAACGGGATGAATGCGCCCGGGTTACGGGCGCGGTACTCTCTGGACTATGGCGTACATAACCGGAACAACAAATAGGGTCAGTACTGTAGCAAAGCCCAGCCCAAACATGATGACGGTAGCCATGCTGGCAAAGAAGTCATCAAACAGCAGCGGTATCATGCCTAAAATGGTGGTGGCTGCCGCCATTCCAACCGGACGAACACGACTGACGGCGGCATCACTTAAGGCTTGAACGGCCTCTTTACCTGAATCCAGCTCAACATTGACCTGCTCGAGCAACACCACGCCGTTTTTAATCAGCATGCCGGACAAGCTCAGAAAACCGAGTAATGCCATAAAACCAAAAGGTTTATCCAGCAACAGCAACCCGACAGTTACGCCAATAATAGAAAGCGGAACGGTTGTCCATAGCACCGCCGCCTGGCGGATGCTGTTAAATAGCAGCACAGTAATAATAAACATAATCAAGAAGCCCATTGGCAGTGCGCCAAACAGTGCTTTTTCGGCCTTACCTGAGGCTTCGTGTTCTCCGCCCCAGGTAAGCTCGTAGCCCAACGGCAACTCAATGGCTTCCAGTTCAGGCCGGACACGCTCAAACACCTGAGCAGCAGTTTCATCGGTCAGTAGATCATGGTCGGCCATAACAGTAAGCGTTCGCTTACGGTCACGTCGTAATATGAGCGGGTCTTCCCAGGTCACATCTATCGAGCGAGCCACTTGCGCCAGCGGTACAAAACGGTCAAACACCGGACTGTAAATTTGCAGCTCCTGCCAGTTGTCGAGATCAACGCGTTCAGCAGCCGGGGCACGCTGCACTATTGGCAGCAAGTCAGTTCCGTCACGGTAAACACCTATTTGTCGGCCAACAAAGTTAGCTAACAGCAGATTATTCACGTCTTCTTTAGTAATACCGGCGCGACGACCCGCCGCTTCGTCGTATTGTGGCCGCAGCAACTTAGTCGGGTGACGCCAATCGGAGCGAATATTCACCGCACCTTCGTCCTCGGCCAGAATGGCCTGAGCTTTCTTACTTAACTGGCGCAATACATCGATATCAGGACCAGAGAAACGCGCTTCAATTTTTGCCGGTGTTGCCGGACCAATTTCAACCCGTATCAGTTTGTCCTCAACGTCCGGATGCTCTTCACGAATACGCTGACGAATGTCCTTCATTAGCGCATTCATGCTGTCTTTGTCCTCTACCCTTACCAACAACTGCGCGTAGCTCTCGTAACTTTTTTCCACCAGGTAAGTCAGGGTAAAACGTGGCGCCCCCTGCCCTATGGTCGTGGCCACTGAGGTCACTTCGCTTTTATCCAGCAGGTAGTCTTCCAGTCTCTTTGAGTCCTGTTCGGTATGACGAATGTCGGTGCCCTGTGGATACCAGAGATCCACATAAAAAAGCGGCGTTGTCGAAGGCGGAAAGAAAGCCTGTTTCACCTGTCCGAAACCGGCCACCGCCGCGACCAGCATTGCCAGCATCACCGCCATGCTGATAATACGGTGCCGCAGACAAACCGCCAGTATTTTTTTGTAGCCTCGGTATACCGGATGAGAAAAAACATCGTCCTGCCCGTCACTATTACCAATGTCTTTCGCGGAGTATAAGCGGTCGGCTAAAAACGGAATGAGCGTCAGAGCGGTTACCCAGCTTAATAGCAGAGAAATGAGCAGTACCCAGAATAGGCTTCCGGCAAACTCACCGGTAGCATCCGATGACAAGCCAATTGGGGCAAAAGCAATAATACCAATAATAGTAGCGCCCAGTAGCGGCCACTGATTTTGCTTCACCACGCTAACTGCGGCTTCCACTTTACTCATGCCCCGTCGCATACCAACCATAATGCCATCGGCAATGACAATGGCGTTATCTACCAGCATACCCAGAGCAATAATCAGCGCCCCCAGCGATACCCGTTGCAGGTTAATGTCGCCCAACCGCATAAAGATAAAGGTGCCCAGAACCGTCAGCAATAATACGGTGCCTATAAGCAAACCACTTCGAAAACCCATGGTCAGCAGCAGCGCAATAATGACAATAGCAACGGCTTCAACCAGATTCAGCAGAAAATCATTCACTGAGTTTTCGACCTGATGCGGTTGATCATAAATACGGTCTACCGACATTCCTATTGGTTTGGCATAGTCCAGCTCATCCAGCCGCTTTTGAATACGCTCGCCAACTTCGACCACGTTGACGTTGTCCGCAAAAGACAGCGCCAGCCACAGCGACGCCTGCCCGTTGTAGCGAACCACATGATCCGGAATATCTTTCGTTTCGCGGTAAATATCCGCTACATCCCGTAAATAGATACGCTGATCGGCCCCCGGGTTACTGATAACCAGCTTTTCCATATCTTCAACATCGGCGAATTCGCCACTGGTGGCAATGCGCAATGCTTCCTGGTCAACGGTCACCCGTCCTGCATTTGCCACGGCATTCTGAGTTTGCAGCAAACCGGCAATACGACTGGGCGGAACACCAAAGTTAGCCAGCCGCGAACGTGAGACTTCCACCACCACCTGTTCCTGTTGCTCACCGGCCAGCATGACTTTGCCGACACCGTCAATTAGTACCAGCTCGCGACGTAAAAAGTCGGCGTAATGCTCAATGTCTTTATAGGAATAATCTGGTCCGGTAATGGCCATCATAACGCCATACACATCGGCAAAATCATCGCGAATAATGGGCTCGCCGGTTCCGGGGGGAAGCTGGGTTTTGGCGTCGTTAATTTTGCGGCGCAATTCATCCCAAATTTGACGCAGGTGTTCAGCCCGGTAGATGCTTTTCATCTCTACGGTTATTTGTGACAAACCTGGCTTAGAAATGGACTTTACATGGTCGACGTAGCTGAGTTCCTGAATGGCGTTTTCCAGCCGGTAAGTCACTTCTTCTTCCACCTGCTGCGCCGAGGCTCCCGAGTACGGCGTAATGACCATAGCTTGCTTAATGGTGAATTTAGGATCTTCCAGCCGACCAAGCTGGGTCAGAGCAACCAGACCACCTATCAGCAGAATAAGGAAGAACATCCAGCTGGTGGTTTTTCGCTCCATACTGTACTTCGCAATATTCATTACAGCCCCCGTTCGCGTTGCCATTCACGAACTTGCTGATTCTCCTTCAGCTGATGAACACCGGCCACCACTATGGTTTCACCAGCTTCGAGTCCATCTAGTACAGTGAGTCCATCATTGGTCATTGGCCCGACATTCACTTTGCGCTTGTGCACACGCATGTCTTCGTTGATTACCCAGACGTAAGAAGCGTCACTGGTTTCGGTAAATACCGCCTTTGCCGGCACCACAATGCCAATTTGAGAAGAACGCAACACCTCATTAATGTCGACAATAACCGTTGCTGTCATGCCCGGCAGTACATTGATGTCCTGCGGTTTAGGTAGCGTGAACACCACTTCGTAGGAGTTGGTGGCACCGTCAGATTGCGAATCCCACTCTTTTAAATGAGCCCGATAGGTGAAATCTGGCGCTGCATCAAAGCGCACTTCTGGTTGATAGTCGGTCTGCTTTTTCACTTTGGCAAAAAGCTTTTCCGGCACATTAATGCTGATATCAATGGCGTTGCTGATTTGCAAAGTAACGATGGGCTGCTTAGCCTGGATGTTCTCATAAGCCTCCACCGCCAGATTCGCAATGACACCGTCAAAAGGCGCAGTCAATTCGGTGTAACGCAGATTTGCTTTGGCAGTTTCGTAGTTTGATTTTGCCACAGCAAGCTCTGACTCAATTTGGTCAAACTGCCCTTCAGACATAACCCCTTCGCTAACCAACACTTTATTACGTTCGTATTGTGATAGCGCAAGTTCATACTGGGCTTTCGCCTGGTCCACCGCCAGTTGATAGTCGGTCGGGTCCAGACGAGCAATAAGCTCCCCTTGTTTTACTTCCGTACCAGGCCGGGCCGGCAGTTCAATAATTTCACCCGCTACACGGAAAGTCAGTTGAGCCACTTTCGCCGCCTCGACCACAGCCGGAAACTCTCGCAAACGCGGGCCATTGGCTTCACTCACCTGCATTAGCCTGGCAGGGCGCGCTTGCTGTTCTTCATTCACTTCAGCTTTTTCGCTGCAAGCCACGACAGTGGCAGCGGCAACGACAGTTAAGAATAGTTTAAACCCGCGCATGACTTAAATTCCGTTTTTTTCTGGGACGTTTGATGGCAATAAGTTTACCGCAAGTATAGTTACAGTTATATTGAATTAAAATTAAAAAGACCATAAGTAAAACTTAATGAATTTATCTCACCTTCACATGATGATCACCGTTGCCCGGCTTGGCAGTCTGCAAAAAACGGCCGAGCAGCTCGGTCGCACGCAATCGGCTGTGAGCATGGCATTAAAAAAGCTGGAAGAAAACGCTGGGTTCGCCTTGTTTAACCGTGACGGCTATCGCTTAGAGCTTACCGAACAGGGCAGGCATTTTTTACGGCAGGCAGAAGAAGTGGTGCGCCAGCAACAA
>JBNJGQ010000036.1:0-16362 GCA_051747845.1 Pseudomonadota bacterium | reverse complement strand
TTCTGCTGAATGTACTGGATATGCCCATGGGCGCTAAGGTAATAGTCAGAGATGTCATCGGCGCGACCAAACTCAGTGCCTGTGACTAAAATCCGAAGCAGCCCGCTCTGAAGAAGTTTGCCGACTGCTCTTTGCATAGACGCATTGTCACGAACCTCCACACCACTCAACCAATTTAGCTCATCCAGATTTGGGGTGATAATATCAACAAGCGGGAATAACTCCTCGCAGTGTTCTGGTTTGAGTTCAGACAGCCGATCCTGCTGAGTGCTGGCAACCACTGGATCCCAAACCACAAAAGGTCGTGGTAAGTTATCAGGCCATTGCTTTAAAAAGTCAGCCATTGCCTGCAGTTGTTGCACGTTGCTGAGCAACCCAATTTTTATCGCAGCAGGGGGCATATCCTGTTGCAGGCATTCCAGCTGCTGACGAATGGCGTCAGCAGCTAACGGGAATAACCCGGTGGTTTCAACAGAGTTCTGAGCGGTAACTGTGGTTATGACACTGCAACCATGTACATTCAGGCTGCGGAATGTGTGCAAGTCCGCCTGAATGCCTGCGCCACCGCCGCTGTCAGAGCCTGCGACAGTCCATACGACAGGTACCGACATTAGTCTGCTCCTTCAGTCGCCGCGTCTTTTACTTTTACATCAATGCGAGTGTCAGGGTTGTATTGACGCACCTCGTGAGAAATTTTCATGGAGCAGAATTTAGGACCGCACATCGAGCAAAACTGCGCCGTTTTATTCGAGTCCTGCGGCAGTGTTTCATCGTGATAGTTGCGGGCAGTTACAGGATCCAGCGCCAGGTTAAACTGATCCTCCCAGCGAAACTCGAAGCGGGCTTTTGACATAGCGTCATCGCGTGCTTGTGCACCGGGGTGACCTTTGGCTAAATCGGCCGCATGAGCAGCTATTTTGTAGGCGATCATCCCTTGTTTAACATCTTCTTTGTTGGGAAGACCTAAGTGCTCCTTCGGCGTTACGTAGCAGAGCATGGCGCAGCCAAAAGCACCAATCATGGCGGCACCAATACCCGAGGTAATGTGGTCGTAACCTGGTGCTATATCTGTGGTTAGCGGCCCTAAGGTATAAAACGGCGCGCCGTGGCAGTGCTTCAACTGCTCATCCATGTTTTCCTGAATTTTATGCATGGGCACATGCCCTGGGCCTTCTATCATCACCTGCACATCGTACTCCCAGGCAATTTGAGTCAATTCGCCTAATACCCGCAACTCTGCGAATTGAGCTTCGTCGTTAGCGTCGGCTATGGAGCCAGGGCGCAAGCCGTCCCCCAAAGACAGTGATATGTCATATTTCGCACAAATTTTGCAGATATCCCGGAAGTGCTGGTAAAGGAAGCTTTCTTGCTGATGCGCCATACACCATTTTGCCATAATCGAACCGCCACGGGAGACAATGCCGGTCACTCGTTTTGCGGTTAGCTTAATGAAGTCGTGCAGTACGCCGGCGTGAATCGTAAAATAGTCGACCCCTTGCTCAGCCTGTTCCAGCAGTACCTCTTTAAATACTGGCCAGCTCAGATCTTCAGCAATGCCGTTTACTCGTTCTAATGCCTGGTAGATAGGCACCGTACCAATGGGGACCGGGCTGTTGCGTAAGATCCACTCACGAGTTTGGTGAATATTACGACCGGTAGATAAGTCCATAACGGTATCAGCGCCCCAGCGTGTCGCCCATACCAACTTTTCTACCTCTTCTTCAATGGACGAACTGACGGAAGAGTTACCAATGTTGGCGTTCACTTTAACTAAGAAATTACGGCCAATAATCATCGGTTCAGATTCGGGATGGCGGGTATTAACGGGGATAATTGCGCGTCCACTGGCGACTTCATCGCGAACAAATTCAGGTGTTATCGGGTTTTCAAGGTGCTCTCTACCCATATTTTCCCGCAGCGCAATAAACTCCATCTCGGGCGTAATCACGCCGCGGCGGGCGTAGGCCAGTTGAGTAACACCGTGGTTGTATTGCTGGTTCTCGCTGTGGCGTTGCTTGATCCAGTTCTCTCGAACCTTTTTCAAACCTGCTTTCACGTCAATTGCAGCTTCCGGGTCGCCGTAAACGCTGGATGTATCATACACATCTACCGGTTCGTTCGGTGGTAACTTTACGCCTGGTGTGGGCTGGTGCAAAGTTTCGCTTAGATGAATGCGGCGAAAGGGCACCTGGATATCGTTGGTGCCGGACAGAAACTCACGGGTAGAATTAGGGTAATAATGCCCGGAAAGTGACGATAAAAAGGATTCAGCCTGTTGACGGTTTAAACGGTTATTCGATGACGCAGTTGACATAGCATTCTCTCATTTTGTTGATGTTAGAGATGCTTGTCAGGAGTGTTGAAAGGAACACCAGCGCAGAAACGACGGTTGTGTCATGCTGATGCTCTCTTGTTCCCTTCGCAGGTATTAGCCTGATCAGGTTCAACGGATCCCGCAATTGCGGTCTCAGCCGGTTACTTAATCAATAAAGTAACCGGCACTCCGACAAGATTCCTTTTTAGTGGAACAAAATCTTAAAGCGAATGCAACCGCTGTTACTGTTTGACCAGTTTGGTTACAACTTTAGCCGGCTTCTCAATCGGTTGGCTCAAACCTTCGATACGCTCAGCAATAACCCCTTGCTTATCGAGAATGGTGATCAAATTGCTGTGATCAAAATCACCGTCCGGGCGTTGGCGATATCTTACTCCAAGTACTGTAGCTAGTGTTCTGATGTCTTGCTCTGAACCGTTCAGAAACAGCCAGTTGTCGTTGTTAAGCTGATACTGCTTAACGTAGTCGGCTAGTGCTTCGGGTGTATCGCGATCAGTGTCGAAACTCACCATAACGAGCTTAACTTGTTTTTGGGTATCTTCGTCCAGGTTGCTGTATAAGCGTTTTACGTCATGAACCAACACCGGGCAGGCGGTGGTGCAACTGCCATAAATCATAGAAATAATAACCGGATGCCCCTCAAGTTCTGAGAGCTTAAGCTGTGTGCTCTGGTGTGTATTCCAGGTTGCATCCACCTGATAGATCGACTGGGAATGAGACACCTCTGCCGCATTCATTGTTGTGTGATTGCTATGATCACCGTGCTTATTGTGGTGTGAATGATCTTGCGCTATTAACTGCGCAGAGAACACCAATGAAGCCAAAGCAGTCAGTTGAAAGAGTTTATTCATGGTGGTTCTCCAGGTCGTATGCGCAGCGGAATCCCATCGTGCTGGTGGCACTTTGAGGAGCGTAATCACTGCGCGACTGATAACGGAAAAATGTGGCGTAGTTTGCGTTGGTAAAACTGGACATAAAGCGCGCTCCGTCGCCACAAGAGCCGGAGAGCAAATCGACGTCATCGCCGTTGCTAAGTAATAACTGGTAGTCGTCCACCCATTCATTGACACGGTCGTGCATATGCATCAGTTGGTCAGCACTTGGGTCAACAGCCTGTTGTTTTTTACTGTGTGGCTGGCTGTACCAGGCAAACAGTTTGCGTGCGTAGTCATTGTCACTAATGTTCTGCTGTTGCCGATATTGCACAGAAGCGTATTCCCACTCATTAAGACTGGGCAACCGACCACCTTGGGCGGCGCAGTATTCTCGTGCGGCAAACCAGGAAACATAAGTAACAGGTTCGTTTTCTTTATCTTCTGCAACAGCGGTGTTTTCATCCCAGTGTTTCAGATAGTTTCCATCGTGGAACAGGGCAGCGATGTTATCTCGCTGCCAACGAGGATTCTCATGTACAAATTCCAGGTAAGCTTGGTTAGTGACCGGAGTTGCATCCAGCATGAAACTGTCCATTTCTATGCTGAGGCGCTCTTTGTCCAGTAATACCGGAGGTTCGAAAGTACCACCGTTAACCAGGACTGGGTCGGCGAGTATTAAAGGTGAAAACAAAACACCTGCAACTCCAAGCCACTTAACCATAACTTTACCCCTTATTTCTCTTTACGAGGACCGGCGATTAACGCACCAGCTGCACCCAATTCTGCGTCTGCAAATTCGTGATCAACCAGTTTGTAAATGCCTTCTTCCGGTACAATAAAGTCCATGGTTGCGCTGTTACTTGCACCCAGTAGAACAGTTTGCATACCGAACCACTCGTTACGCGGGTCGCCTTCGTACCAGACACGGTCAAAGATGGCACCAATAACGTGGAAGCTTGAAGTGCCTGAAGGCCCGGCATTTAGCACGTGCAGACGAACGCGGTCACCTTCGTTAGCTCGCAGTGGTGATTCGCTAAGAGCCGCAACATGGCCATTAAAAGTCACGTGACTTGGTTTACGATCCAGCGCGGCACCGTGGTTATAGATATAATTACCTTCAGCAGCTTCTTCTAAGTAGTGCTCTGACTGAACTAACACGTATTCGTGGTCAACATCTTTATCTGTTGGGTAACCGTCTTTTGGAGACACAACCACCGCACCGTACTGACCCATTGCTGTGTGCATAAGGACACTGGAAGTACCACAGTGGTACATATAAGTGCCGGCGTAGTTTGCTATCCATTCAAACTCGATAGTTTCACCCGGAGAAATGGTACGCCATTTGTCTTCAGCTGCTACTGTGCCGCTATGAAAGTCCATAGAGTGTGGCATAGGGTTAATGACAGGCTGGTTTTTCTGGTAAGGGTTGTCCTGTATTTGCTGGAAGAATGGTGAACCATTTTTAACTGGCTTAGTAATAACCACTTCTTCATCAGAGCGGTTTTTCATTTTGAAAATGACGCGGTCGCCTTCACGTGCATGTAAAACCGGACCAGGCACTGAGCCGCCGAATGTCCAGGCTGAATAACTGACGCCAGGTGCAACCTCAACTTGTTGAGAGAACACATCCATACGTACGTCATGAGTTTTATTACCTTCATAATCCAGTTCCGCTAAATGGGGAACTGAAGTCAGGTAGTCGCCAACAACGGCTGGACCGTTGTATTCTTCGCGATAGACCTTAGCTTCTGGTAAGCCATAGATTTTACCGTCAATAACATACTCGCTGTCGTGCTTAAGTTTCATATCGGTAGCAGTGGCAGGAGTTGATACAGAAGCCATAGCGGCTAGCAGAGAAGCACTGATAATGGATAAGCTTAGAGTTTTCATAGTGATATTTCCTTTAACAACTAATAAATAAATTTAACGTAAACTGCTAACCGCATTGGCAGTTGTTTCTTCGCTGCCCTGCGCTAGTTCTGTATTGATGTAATTAACTAACGCCGCAATGTCTGCGTCTTTTAGATAACCCATGGGCGGCATTGAGCCGTTGTAGTTGGTTCCGTTAACAGTGATAGGGCCAGACTTACCTTTAATGATGACTTCTGTGATATAACCAGGTTTATCTTTAAGGTTTGGGTTGTTTGCCAGCGGAGGAAAAACACCCTGCATGCCTTTGCCATTTGGCTGATGGCAGGCCTGACAATATTTTTTATAGGCGTTTTCGCCGTCGCCGGCATTGACTGACTGGCTCATAAATAGACCAGCAAGTGACACTGCGATGAGTGATACTTTAACTAAAGAATGAATGCTCATAATGACACCTTAGTGACTGACTTAAGATGCCTATAGAATACCGTTATGACGGGTTTTAGCGAGTGATATGAAGGGGTAAGAAAGACCTACTCCTATGGGTATAAGGGGAGTAGGTCAAAAACCAAGAAAGGAGTACTAAATACTGCGTGCTTCTAATTCAATACGAGAGGCAGCACCGTAAATTTTACTGGGTTCGCCTTCAATTTTTCCTTCCGGGGTAGTAGTTGGCCAGAGGTTCTTCAGGTTATTAATCACCTGACGAGTCTCACTGATCGCTTCCTCTGCTTTTTCAGCTTCTTTCTCATTAATACGGTTTAAACGATCCAGCGCAATCTCTTTGAAGCCCATGGCATCCTGATATTCGTGTACGTTTGCAACCTCGCCATTTTGGATGCCGATGGCATATTCGTCGGCTGCAACCATGAGCATTGATGAAACGCTCAGTATCACGTCTTTCGCTGACATATCAGCAATAGGTTCATTGGCGCTGATAGCATCTTGGAGTTCGTTATAGTTATTCATAACAACGTCTTCGTCCTGGTCATTAATTACGCTTTCGGCCAGGGTGTTTAAAGGTTTAGCGAACCCCGGTAAACCACGTGCTTCAAAAGCTTCTGTCAGGCCACTGTACAGTTCGTCGCCGGGGTGTTTCATATGGGTCTTGGCCATTTCAATGTGGCCTTGCTCGTAAAGTTTCATGCCCACCCACAAGTGACCGCTGATAAAACCGATCTGCGCCAGAAAAGCGGTGTCATTAGTGTTTAGATCTATTTCTGGAGCCGCCATTTCGCCTTCTGCCATGGGGGCTGCCATGAACATAGTAGGTGCTGCACTGGGTTGTGTGAGCGGGGTGGCTGATACTTGCGATGCAGCTACGGTGGTGGCAAGAACGCTGCCGACACCCAGCCAGACTTTTTTCTTTTCAAACATAGAAAAACCTTAGTAAGCTTTTTTAAAAGAGTGAACTTCTGTATATTTTCAGAAATGATAACTATTCTCAAGTGTAAGGTGCAAGTAAAACAATATGATATTACAAATCAGCAATGCCATTGATAAGGAAACAATAAATAGCATTGTTTCCGGACTGGATGTTAGTCAGTTTAGTGACGGTAAAAGCACGGCTGGCTGGGCGGCAAAGGATGTGAAAAACAATCAACAACTAGCCGGCAAAAAGACGCAGGCCGCCACGGGGGTATTGTTAGACAGGCTGCAGCAAAATAGCCTGGTGCAATCAGTTATGCGACCTAAGCAAGTTGCCAGGGTTTCTATCAATCGGTATCAACAGGGAGAGTATTACGGAACTCATATGGATGATTCGTTAATGAATGGCGTGAGAACGGATATCTCCTTTACGCTGGGCTTGTCACCATTGTCTGATTTTGACGGGGGAGAACTTGTTATAGAGGATGCCAGTGGTGAGCGAAGCTGGCGCCTGGGGCAGGGGGATATTTTGATGTATCCAAGTCATTACCTCCATCGGGTTAATGCGGTAACAAAAGGGGAAAGATTGGCGATGATAGGCTGGGTACAGAGCTTAGTGAAACAGCCCTCCCACAGAGAACTGCTGTTTGATCTGGAGCAATCCTTAAAAGCAGAGTTCGATGCCAATGGTAAATCTGAAAACTTTGATCGCCTGACTAAAGTATTTCATAACCTGCTAAGAGAATGGGCTGATGTGTGATCAGCCCATGTAGCAGGGTATTTAGATGAGAGTTATGCCGCATAAAATCAGTAACGCGACGTTGGCTGCCAGTCCAATCATAAAGAAATAACTGCGTGGACTTGGGTTTTTCTCTGTGGCAATTTTGTAATAGAGAATCATGTGAATTAAGCGCGCAATTGCGAATATCCAGATAAACAAACCTGTCCAGAACGCACTGGTGCCGACGAAAAAGGCAAGAAAGACCGTTCCCAGCATTAATGGGTAGTTTTCCAGTGAGTTCATTAAGGTGCGATGAGCGCGGAACACAAAGGATGAATGACTGAGTGAGTCATCAATTTTTCCGGGTACGGCCCCCGGTTGTTTGGCTTTCTGACCACTGGCTATAAGCCATTGAACCAGCAAAATAACCAACGCACTGAGTACACCCCAATAAGCCATAGTATAAGTTTCACTTCCGTTCATGTTATGTCTCCTTTTTCAAATTAAGCCAGGGTATTTACCCAGCCGATAATTGCGATACCAATGATTATCATAATAAACTGCCGAACCGATGAGGCAGGGTTGTGTTGTCGCTGTAGCGTCGGGATAAGATCCGCTGCTGCAATATAAATAAAGCTTGAAGCGGAAATTGCCAATACGTAGGGAACAGCGGCGCTGACCTGGGCAAGCCAGAAATAAGCAATTAAAGCCCCGGGAATGGCCGTTAATGAGGCCAGACTGTTGAGTAAAAGTGCTTTTTTCCGCTCAAAACCGCTCTCTAGTAAAATAGCAAAATCGCTGACTTCTTGTGGTATTTCATGCGCTATAATTGCCACTGCGGTGGCAATTCCTAAAGGTACAGAGGTGAGAAAAGCCGCGGCAATAACGACACCATCGGTAAAGTTATGAACGGCGTCGCCAATAAGTATTAAGGGGCCGGCGCGCTCGTGAGGATCGCAGTCGCGGTCGCGACAGTGACGCCAGAGAATCAGTTTTTCTACTACGAAAAATAAAATGATGCCGGCCAGCACACTCGCCGATACCTGATAACCCTCAGCAAGTTCTAAGGCGGCGGGGATCATGCCAAGAAAAGCCGCGGCTAATAGGGTACCGGTGGCGAAACTCATTAAGCTGGGGGTTAGTAACTTACGGACACTTTGCGGAAACGTCAGAAACAGACCAGCGCAAAAAATAGCACCTAAGCTGCCTAATAGCGTAAAGCCTAGAATCCATAGCAGCATATTATGATATCCCTTAGTTACTTTTGTTAGTTAGTTAAGCCGGACTTCCACAACTCCAGCAGATTTCAAAAGCGGCTCCGTTAACTTCCTGACAGTTATTGCAGCGCCAGTCATCACCTTCCGCTTGTTCTTCCATTCTCTCAAGCAATGCCTTGGCTTTGTCCAATTGTATCTCATCGACAAGCCAAAGCTCAGGCCAGGTGTCTTGTGGCGCCAGGTCACCCGCCGCGCCACTGGAAAACTCGTTCTTCATTACTGTTTCAATACCTTCTATTTGCAGTAAGTTACGGGCGTTTTCCACTAATAGTTTGTTTTCGCGGGTATAAATAAGTTTCATAGGCCCTTCTTCGGCTGTCACTAAAGTGTTTGTGTTTTTTACGTTATAATTAATGTATCAGACTAAGAGCACGTTTGTGTTCTCCATTTTGTTTAGAGGAGCCAATTATGGCTGGTGGCTGGTCACACGATGGTGCGGTGCAGGAACAAATCGATGCAAGCACAGAAGACGAAGTAAAACGGGTAAGAAGCCAATTGTCCGATGGAAAAAGCCTGGAGTATTGCGAAGAGTGTGGCGAACCTATCCCTCAGGCCCGGCGAGAAGCCATTGTGGGTGTCCGCCTGTGTGTCGCCTGTCAGGCCGACAGAGATAAACAAGATTCGCGCACAGGCAGCTTTAATCGACGTGGAAGTAAAGACAGTCAGCTTCGTTAAATCGAAACACTCGTTGTGGAAAACTGAGCCTCAGGCAAGGGTTTACTGAAGAGATACCCCTGAAACGTATCGCAGTTTAGTCTGGACAAATAATCGAATTGTTGCTGAGTTTCGACACCTTCGGCAACAATGTTCAGCTTAAGGCTTTCTCCTAACTGAATGATAGTGTGCACAATCTGTGCTTTTTCTTCGCTTTCTAACATATTACGGACAAAAGAAACGTCAATTTTAAGTGTGTCGAACGGAATTTGCATAAGATAAGAAAGGGAAGAGTAGCCAGTGCCAAAGTCATCCAGCGCAAACTCGACTCCAATTTCTTTTAACTGTTGTATTTTATCCGTAATATCGGAAATATCGTCCATCAGCAAACTCTCGGTTAATTCCAGCTTCAATTGATATTTCTTGATCCCATACGTTTTTATGAGCCTTTTTATTTGCTCAACAAAATTAGGTTGCTGAAATTGTTTTGCGCTGACATTGATCGACAACTGCAAAGTAGATTTAACAGGATCCTGTTGCCATTGCTGTAAAATTTTACAAGCCCGTTCGGCAACCCAATAGCCAAGGGGGATGATTAATCCTGTCTCTTCTGCAAGAGGGATGAAGTCAGCTGGTGAAATAAAGCTACCGTCTTTTTGTGGCCAGCGAATGAGTGCTTCTGCCCCTGTTGTCTTTTTAGCTGAGTTTACCTGAGGTTGCAGGTAGAGTTCTAATTCCTGTTGTTTAATAGCATGGCGTAACTGTTCCTCGAGTTTCACTCGTTTCGTTACGGCATCAGCAAGCTCTTGGTGAAAAAGCGAAACCTCACCAATACCTTTGCGTTTAGAGTACGATAACGCCAGTCCCGCCTGAGTTATTAACGTTTCTGCGTTTAACTGGCTATCATCAAAAAGTGAGGCCCCCGCACTAAAAGAACATAAATGAGTGTAGCTGTTCAGCTGATAGGGTTGCTGCAGTTGTTCCTGTAGCTGATAAATTCGGGTTAATAATTGTTGCTTGATATTGGTAACGTTTTCACCAGCAAGCCCGGTTAAAACAATAGCGAACTCGTTGGCACTTAAGCGAGCCAGAAAGGAGTTACTTTTGGTCGAATTCTGTAGTCTCTCAGCCACACGCTTAAGCAACAAGTCACCCATATCCGAACCCAGGGTATTATTGAGTATTTTAAATTTATCAATATCACAGAGAATGAGAGCGCCGGTTTTGTTGTTTTTCTCGCTGTGCGTCAATTCTTCGTGTAAATGTTCCAGTAATGAACGGCGATTTGCCAGTCCGGTTAATGCATCGTTGTAAGCAAGATTCCGTATGCGTTCACTGGCTTCTACTTCTGCGGTTATATCCGTAATAATAGCTACGAAATGCCGTTCTTTCTGGTCCTGGTAATGGACTTCAGAAATACTTAAACGTACAGGAAAGCTAATGCCTGAACGCTTTTTGACTTCAACTTTGCCATGCCAGGCCTCACCGCTGTCTAGTGTACTTTGTATGTATTCCAGCAACTCGTGAGCATGCTCAAGGTAGTGCTCGATATCCAGTTTTTGAGTTTTAATTGTGTCTAAATGGTCACCTGTGAGTCTGGCGAACGCTTCATTAGCGAGAACGACGCGATTGTGTTCGTCGAACAGTAGCAGCCCGTCATCAATGGCGCTTATGACCTCATAAAGCTGTTTGGCTGACATTTGAGCCAATTTCTGTTGTTGCTGAAGGCGGTGATCAATTCGGGTTGCAACAATTGCCATAAACGCACTGAAAATAGCACCGATACCAACACCGTAAGCGAGCCAGCTACTGTGACCGGTAAACAGAGCTTCAGCTTCACCCGTTGGATAAAAGTTAGCGGCAATCATGGCGGTGTAGTGCATACCCGATATAGCTAATGCCATAATGGCCGCGACTATAATTTGTATTGCGCGACGCTTACTTAATGTCATGCTTCCCGTATGCCGGTATCGACGATAAGTGAGTAACGCAATAATGCCCAGCGAAACAGCGATAACGACAGAAAACAAGAACCAGAGCGGATCGTAACGGAGGTAAGCTGGTAAAATCATTGCTGCCATGCCGGTGTAATGCATTAGCCCTATACCAGCACCTAAAATGGTTCCGCCAAGTATGGTCTGAGGAACTGATGGTTCCGCTATTTGCCCTTTTAAAGCGAAAAAACTACCGGCTATTGCCGGTATGATAGAAAGTAAGGTTAGGCCAACGCCATGGTTCATCGGTAAGTTGAGCTCGAAAGCGAGCATTCCGATAAAGTGCATACTCCATACGCCTATGCCGGCAATAATCGAGCTGACCAACAACCAGCTATACCTGGAAGCTTTTCGAGAGTGAAGTTGTACTCGCTCCAGCGTTAAAATGGCCGTATATGAAGCCAGTAAAGCAACGCAGTAGGATAGCGCCACCAGACCTAGATGATGGGCTCCGGTCAGTGGCAGTCGCGCAAACTGACTTAAATCAAAAAACGTATAAAGAATGTCTTGCATAACCTCAACTTTATCAGAACGGGAGTCTTGAGCACTAAGACTATTTAATACTTTGCATTACGATACTTAGGCCGGAAAGTATCATAAGGACAAGAGTAAACTGCCTAAAACGTCTTTCTGACACATGATGCTGAAGCCTATGGCCGACACTGGCACCAATCAGAGCGCAAGGAAGTAGGGTCAAAATGAGATAAAGGTGCGGTTCGGCGTAGATAGATTGGCGCGAAAAGTTTGCGACATTCGCAATTGCGATACAGCAAAAGAATAAGCTGAGGGTGGCGCGGAACTGTTGTTTAGGGATGCGTGCATTAGCCAGAAACAACACAATAGGTGGTCCGCCTAAGGTCATAAGGCCGTTAAGCAGGCCCGAACCTGTGCCGACGGCAATGTGGCCGGGAGCGTGCTCAGCGGTCGGCAGTTGTTTACCACTGGCCAGAATAAGCGCGACGGCAAGTATCACAAACCCAAGAATAAGCTTAATAAACTGTTCATTAACGGTTAACAGTAAAGAGCCCGAGATCAAAGAGGCAATAACGCCTGAAAGAATTAACCACTTCCACTGTGAGGGGCGCGCTGCTTCCCTGTTTTTCCAGTAGATCCAGCCGCCGACAATAATATTAATAACAGATAACGCTGGAGTAAGAACGCTAATTGGGAACCAAAGAGCAAGAATTGGCACGGCTAGAAGTCCAGAACCAAAGCCACTGATACCCTGCAGTAAGGCAGCAAAAAAGAACACCAAGGCAGCAGCAAAATACTCCAAATTAACCTCTTTTATCTGTAAATTCTGAAAACGGCTTTTCAGCCACGTGATTAGTCTTCATAATGATAACAGGAAAAACAACGGAGCTGGGTATGCGGGTGACTCTGGTCGTGTTGTTGGCCTTGTTTATTGCGTTACAATACCGTCTGTGGTTTGGGAAAAATAGCCTACCTGACTATTGGCGGCTGCAACAAGAAGTCAGCAATCAGATAACAACGAACGAAAGCCTGGAACGGCGCAATCAACTCATTTACGCGGATATTGAAGATTTGCGTGAAGGAGAGGATGCGTTGGAAGAACGTGCTCGCAACGAACTAGGGATGGTTAAAAAGGATGAAGTTTTCTTCCGTCTTGTTCCCGACCGCAACCCTTAGCGTCAGGTGGATAATCAGGTGGAGAGTCAGGTGAATAATGCATTGATGGCAGTAATTCCGGCCGCCGGCAACGGAAGCCGCATGCAGACTGATGTCCCTAAGCAGTTTTTGACTGTCGCTGGTAAAACTTTACTGGAGCATAGTATTGAAGCGGTTTGTCAGGATCCTCGTGTACAGCGGGTTTTTGTTGCGGTTTCAAACCCTGATGCTGAACTTATAGACGATATAAGAAAGAGGCAGTCATCACGGGTAACTTGGCTAAAAGGCGGAAGCAGCAGAGCAGAGTCTGTTTTAGCCGGAGTTAAGGTCGCTATTTTGCAGGGGGCAAGCCATGTACTGGTGCATGATGCAGCACGGCCGTGTCTTCCTGAACCGGCTTTAAAACGTGTTATCGATACAGGGTTACATGACCCTCAGGGTGCTATCCTGGCTATCCCTGTGCGCGACTCGTTAAAGCGTTCACTTATTTCGACTGTGTCGGGTGAGGGAGCTGCTCATATTGAGTCCAGTGTTGAGCGTGAAGCGTTATGGCAGGCTCAAACCCCCCAGATCTTTAATGCAGAAAAGCTGCAACACGCCATTGAGCATATGGGTATACAAAATCCCCAACTAACAGATGAAGCATCGGCAATGCAATGGTGTGGCTTTCAGCCTGCTCTTATTACAGGCTCTATCCGCAATTTAAAGGTGACTCATCCGGAAGATTTTGACTGTGTTCGAGATTGGTTACTTGCCAAAGACAACAATAAGGAAAGTGGTTCATGAAAATCCGTGTTGGTCATGGTTATGACGTTCATCGCTGGGGTTCTGATAAGCCGTTGATTTTGGGCGGTGTTAACGTTGAGCATCACCAAGGGTTATTGGCCCACTCTGATGGCGATGTCGTGTTGCATGCAGTAACTGACGCTGTCCTGGGCGCCCTTGCATTAGGTGATATTGGTCAGCATTTCCCAGACACCGATGAACGGTATGCCGGTGCTGACAGCGCTGAGTTGCTAAGCCATGCAGTTCAGCTGTGCCAGGAGAAAGAATTCCGAACCGGAAATATCGATGTAACCATTGTTGCTCAGGCACCTAAAATGGCACCTCATATCGACGATATGCGAGCCAGCATCGCTCAGTGCTTAAAGACCTGTGTTGATAACGTGAATGTTAAAGCGACAACAACTGAAAAATTAGGCTTTGTCGGGCGTGAGGAAGGTATAGCCTGTCATGCAGTGGTTCTGATGGAGTCGCTTTAATGTTGGCTCCGCAACAAGTGACAGTTTCTGAACTACCGCGTTTAAATCAGGGCGAGCGGGCACAGGCTGAATTTAAGCAAACACCGCAGGACTTTCAGGTCATTGAGCAACTGGATGTGCCCGATGACGGTGAAGGTGAACATCAGTGGCTCTGGGTTAGAAAAGAAGGTGCAAACACCAATTTTTGTGCCGAGAAAATAGCGCGCTTTGCTGGCGTACCTGCTAAAAATGTGAGCTATTCAGGGCTAAAAGATCGCCAGGCAATAACCTGGCAGTGGTTCTCTGTTCAACTACCGGGTAAAGAAACGCTGAACTGGGAAGCGCTGAACGACGAAGAAATGTCTGTTGAGCGAGTCATTCGCAGAACAAAAAAGCTAAAATCGGGTTTTCACAACGGTAACCGATTTGTTATTCGGCTTAGCGGTGTCAGTTCCCCGCAGCTGCTGGAAGCGTCATGGAAAGGCGTTACTGAGAAGGGGGTTATTAATTATTTCGGTGAGCAACGTTTTGGCCGCAACGGTGACAACGTTGCACAGGCTGAACGTTGGCTGATGGCAAGCCGCCCTGCGCGAATTAGCCGTAATAAACGAAGCTTGTATTTATCGTCTTTGCGCAGTTATCTATTCAACCAGATTGTGGCAGAACGAATTCGTCAGTTTGGGCCAGAAGGTACACTGGCGGGTGATTGTGTCATGCTAAAAGGCTCTCAGTCTGTTTTTACTGTTGAACAATGGGACGATGAACTCAGACAGCGTTTAATAAATAATGCTATTTATTTAACTGCGCCTTTGGCCGGCACTACCAATAAGCCGTTGATAAAAGATGAAGCAGAAGCGTTTGAATCAAGTTTATTGGAGCCTTATAAAAACTGGCTAGAAGCATTGAGAAAACTACGGGTCGATGCGGCACGACGGACCATACTATTGCGTGTGGAAGAGCCAGAGTTGAGCCTGCAGGGC
The DNA here is from genome assembly GCA_051747845.1 of Pseudomonadota bacterium. Lineage (GTDB taxonomy): Bacteria > Pseudomonadota > Gammaproteobacteria > Enterobacterales > Alteromonadaceae > Idiomarina. The sequence goes on along the minus strand of JBNJGQ010000036.1, from coordinate 1,419 downwards.
AGGGATGCGGAATTACGCTTTACGCTGCCTTCAGGCGCCTATGCAACGACTGTGTTAAATGAAATTGTGGACTTAAGTGGTGAATCCAGATGATGAAAATTCTATTAAGTAACGACGATGGCGTCCATGCGCCGGGGATTCGGGCATTGTATCAAGCGCTAAAAGAAGTCGCTGATGTAAGAGTCATAGCCCCTGATCGTAACTGCAGTGGCGCAAGTAATTCGTTGACGCTTCATAACCCATTGCGGGTACGTCGTCTGGATAACGGTTTCTTTTCTGTTAACGGCACACCGACCGACTGCGTTCATTTAGGCACGAACTCACCTATGGCGGAAGACGTCGACTTGGTTGTTTCCGGCATTAATGACAGTCCCAATATGGGAGACGATGTGCTGTACTCCGGTACTGTTGCAGCAGCTATGGAAGGGCGCTTTATGGGGCTTCCCTCTATAGCTGTGTCGATGGGAGGTCGTGGGCACGACTACTACGACACTGCCGGGCGTGTTGTCGCCGAGATTGTTGCCAGTATGGAAAATGATCCGCTCCGCCTGGACACAGTATTGAATATTAATGTGCCTTACACGACCTACGATAAATTAAAAGGTACACGGGTAACTAAACTGGGTCGCCGGCACCGCGCAGAAACTATGGTCCATGATCGCGACCCTTTTGGCAGTGAGATATTTTGGTATGGTCCAATTGGTCATCACGCAAGTGACGAGCCAAATACCGATTTCACAGCAATACATGAAGGCTATGTATCTATTACTCCGCTAAGCCTGGATATGACAGCGCAAAGGCATACCGACACATTGACAGACTGGTTAGAACAACAAAAATGATGATCAATAATGGACAGTCGCGGGTAAAGCGACTGATTCAACAACTGGAAGAGCTGGGGATTACCAATAAAGAAGTGTTACGGGTTATTGCTAACACCCCAAGGCATCTATTTATGCCGGAGTCATTGGCTCACAAAGCTTATGAAAACACCGCATTGCCAATTGGCAATGGACAGACAATTTCGCAGCCGCTCATGGTTGCGACAATGACGCAGCTATTGATGCAACACCACTGTAAAAACGTGCTCGAAATAGGCACGGGATCGGGGTATCAGACAGCGGTTTTGGCACAGTTAGTTGATAAAGTCTTTAGCGTCGAACGTATCGCGACTTTACAGTATCAGGCTAAGCGGCGTATGCGTCAGCTTGACCTGCATAATGTGTCGATGCGCCACGGCGATGGCTGGAAAGGCTGGCGCAGTAAAGGTCCATTTGACGGTATTATTGTTACGGCTGCGGCAAGCGATATCCCTCAGGACTTAGTTGAACAACTAGCTGATGGGGGCGTGATGATTATTCCTGTTGGTGAACAAAATGAGTCACAAAGCTTGGTCGTGATGCGCCGTTTTGGTGACTC
>JBNJGQ010000035.1:0-17397 GCA_051747845.1 Pseudomonadota bacterium | reverse complement strand
GCCAGACCTTTTAAATGTTGTTTTTGCTTATTACTTAATGACATTCGATAATATCCGTTTTAGAGCTTGATTTTTTAACATTGTAACGCCAGATCAGGTGTTCAGGCCAGACAATTAAGGAAACTTCGTTAAATTATGGGAAAAAAACGCAGTGTGAGCAGTCAACGCTGGCTGAAAGAACATTTTGACGATCAGTTTGTCCAAAAAGCACAGAAGAAAGGACTTCGTTCTCGTGCTGTTTTTAAGTTAGAGGAAATGCAGCAAAAAGATAAATTGATCAAAAAGGGTCAAACTGTCGTTGATTTAGGTGCGGCTCCCGGAGGATGGTCCGAGTACGTGGCTGACTACTTTAACGGAGATGGCCAAGTTATTGCTTGTGATATTTTAGCGATGGACCCAATCGTCGGAGTCGATTTCCTTCAGGGCGACTTTAGGGAAGAATCGGTATTAAATGCGTTGCTTGATCGTATTGGTGGTAAAAATGTCGATGTTTTGCTGTCGGATATGGCGCCAAATATGAGTGGTAATGCTACGGTAGATCAGGCTCGCTCTATGTACTTAGTAGAGCTGGCGCTGGATATGTGTCACCAGGTTTTAAAGCCTGGCGGGAGTTTTGTTGTAAAGGTGTTTCAGGGGCAGGGTTTTGAACCTTTCCTAAAAGACATGCGTGCGGCATTTAGCAGTGTGAAAACCAGAAAACCAGAGTCCTCCCGGGCACGTTCCAGAGAGGTCTACTTGGTAGCGACAGATTATAAACTGTAGTACCCTGTTGGGTAGTTGATTTTTAATAGAGGTAATAGGCTTTGAGCGATATGGCAAAGAATCTCATCTTGTGGCTTGTGATAGCCGTCGTACTGATGAGCGTTTTTCAGAGCTTCAGTCCGAGCGGAACGACATCGGCGACCATGACATACAATGAATTTGTGTCTCAGGTTAACAATGGCAATATCCGTCGTGCTGAATTTGGTGATGATGGACGCACTATTTCAGGTATGACTCGTAATGGTCAATCGTATAAAACGGTTGTGCCAACTCAGTATGATCCCAAAATTCTGGATGACTTGTTGGCAAACGATGTAGAAACTCAGGGTACCCCACCTGAAGAGCAGAGTATTCTTGCGTCTATCTTTATTTCGTGGTTCCCAATGCTATTGCTCATTGGTGTATGGATATTCTTCATGCGTCAAATGCAGGGTGGCGGTGGACGTGGCGCCATGTCGTTCGGTAAGAGTAAAGCGAAACTTATGAACGAAGAGCAATCAAAAACAACATTTAAAGATGTTGCTGGTTGCGATGAAGCTAAAGAAGAAGTGTCAGAATTAGTTGATTACCTGAAAGACCCTTCTAAGTTCCAGCGTCTGGGCGGAAAAATCCCCAAAGGCGTGCTTATGGTTGGTCCTCCGGGGACGGGTAAGACTTTATTAGCAAAAGCCATTTCTGGTGAAGCAAAAGTGCCGTTCTTTAGTATCTCTGGTTCTGACTTCGTTGAGATGTTTGTTGGTGTTGGTGCTTCTCGTGTTCGTGACATGTTTGAACAAGCGAAAAAGTCGGCTCCTTGTATCATCTTTATTGATGAACTCGATGCCGTAGGTCGCCAACGTGGTGCGGGCCTTGGTGGTGGACACGATGAGCGTGAACAAACACTGAACCAAATGCTGGTTGAAATGGATGGTTTTGAAGGCAACGAAGGCATTATTGTTATCGCTGCAACTAACCGTCCAGATGTACTAGACCCTGCATTGTTACGTCCGGGGCGTTTTGACCGTCAGGTTGTTGTTGGCTTGCCGGATGTACGCGGTCGTGAACAAATTCTGAAAGTACATATGCGCAAAGTACCTCTCGGCGACGATGTTAAGCCAGAGCTGATTGCTCGTGGTACGCCAGGATTTTCCGGTGCCGACTTAGCGAACTTAGTCAACGAAGCCGCATTGTTTGCTGCGCGTGGCGACAAGCGTGTTGTTTCAATGGAAGAGTTTGATAAGGCTAAAGACAAAATCATGATGGGTGCTGAGCGCCGCTCTATGGTTATGACTGACGATGAGAAAGCCATGACGGCTTATCATGAAGCGGGTCACGCCATTGTGGGTCGCCTGGTACCAGAGCATGATCCTGTCTATAAGGTATCGATTATTCCGCGTGGTCGTGCATTGGGTGTCACCATGTACTTACCTGAGCAGGATAGAGTGAGCCACAGCAAGCAACATCTTGAAAGCATGATCTCTAGCTTGTTTGGTGGTCGTTTGGCCGAAGCAATTATCTTTGGTGACGAGAAAGTCACTACCGGCGCCTCAAATGACATTGAGCGTGCAACAGAAATTGCTCGCAAAATGGTGACTCAGTGGGGCTTGTCTGAAAAGATGGGGCCATTACTTTACGCTGAAGATGAAAATGAAGTCTTCCTTGGGCGTTCGGTAACTCAGCATAAGCACATGTCTGATGACACGGCGCGAGCTATCGACGAAGAAGTGAAGTCGGTTATTGATCGTAACTATCAACGGGCGAAAAAGCTGTTGGAAGAGAACGTCGATATCCTTCATTCAATGAAAGATGCGTTGGTTCGGTATGAAACTATCGATGCCGACCAAATTGATGACTTGATGAATCGTCGGGATGTTCGTCAGCCGAAAGACTGGGATGACAGAGACAGTGGTGGCAATGGTTCGGATGGCGGTGCTGCGAAGGCAGATGATACCGAAGAGCGTCCGGAGCGACCCATCAATGTCGACAAGCCCGGGGATGCAACTTCTTAAAGTTGACTCTTTTTAAAAGCCACCGAGAGGTGGCTTTTTTGTAAGAAACAGTAATAAGCGGAGCCGAGTTATGCCTAAAAACCCCAAGCCTTTACAAGTTATGGGAATTGTTAATGTTACGCCGGACTCATTTTCAGACGGAGGTGAATACAATCGCTTAAATGACGCGATTGATCACGTAGCGCAGCTGATAAGTGACGGTGCTGATATGATAGACATTGGGGGAGAGTCAACTCGGCCAGGCTCACTTGCTGTGCAGGAACAAGAAGAGCTTGATAGAGTCATTCCTTTAGTCGAAGCGGTACGGCAGCGTTTTGATGTATCAATTTCTGTCGATACCACTAAGCCGGTTGTTATGACTGAGTCTATAAAGGTCGGCGCAAATATCATTAATGATGTAAACGCGTTACGAGAAGAGGGGGCACTGGAAGCTCTGGCGGAAACCTCTGCTGAAGTTTGCTTGATGCACATGCAGGGAGAGCCCCGAAGCATGCAGCACAACCCAAACTATGACGATGTTGTCTGCGACGTTAAAGCTTTTCTACAAGAGCGCATTATTGCCTGTGAGCAAGCTGGTATTGGCCGAGAGAGAATTTGGTTGGATCCTGGCTTTGGGTTTGGAAAGTCTCAACGACATAATTACCAGTTACTACAAAGGTTACAAGCGTTTCACGAACTACAGTTACCCTTATTAGTCGGAATGTCACGAAAAAGCATGATTGGTCACGTGACAGGACGTGAAGTTAAAGACAGATTAGCCGGTAGTTTAGCGGCTGCAACCATTGCAGCTATGAAAGGAGCACGTATAATTCGCGTTCATGATGTTAAGGAGACAGTTGATGCAATGAAAGTGGTTGCAGCAACTTTAGAAGGAGAGCACCTTTGAGTGAGCGTAAATATTTTGGCACCGATGGCGTGCGCGGACGAGTCGGGCAGTTCCCGATAACCCCTGAATTTGCAGTAAAGCTTGGCTGGGCCGCAGGCCGAGTGCTGGCTGCAAAAGGTACCAGCCGCGTATTGGTGGGTAAAGATACCCGGGTTTCAGGCTATATGCTGGAATCGGCACTGGAGGCCGGACTGGCTGCAGCTGGCGTCGGGGTAGATTTCTTAGGCCCTATGCCCACACCCGGCATTGCGTACCTGACACGGACATTCAGAGCCGCTGCCGGCATTGTTATTAGCGCATCGCATAACCCGTATTACGACAACGGCATAAAGTTCTTTGCCGATAACGGGCACAAACTTCCAGATGCCGTAGAGCTAGAAATTGAGCGGCTGTTAGATGAGCCAATGGATTGCGTGATTTCAGAGGAACTGGGTCGTGCTAAGCGAATTAATGATGCCGCCGGTCGGTATATCGAGTTCTGTAAAAGCGTTTTCCCTAACGAAATGACTTTGGAAGGGTTACACATTGTCGTCGATTGCGCGCACGGTGCGACCTATCATATAGCACCTAATGTGCTTCGTGAACTTGGTGCTGAAGTGACTGAAATTGGTACTCAGCCTAACGGACTCAATATCAATAAAGAATGTGGCGCAACACACCTGGCGGCATTACAGAAAAAGGTACTGGAGACTAAAGCGGATTTAGGCATAGCTCTGGACGGTGATGGTGACAGGATCATGATGGTGACAGAAAACGGTCGCCCAATTGACGGTGATGAGATCCTTTATATGCTGGCTGTGACGGCACAGAACCAAGGGCAATTACAAGGTGGTGTTGTCGGCACATTAATGACGAACTTTGCGCTGGAAAAAGAACTCGATAAAAGACGTATTCCCTTTGTTCGGGCAAAAGTCGGTGATCGCTATGTCATCGAGGAGCTGGTTAAACGAGACTGGTATCTTGGCGGCGAAAATTCTGGTCATGTTATTAACCGCCAGCATCACACCACCGGCGATGGCATTGTTGCCGGGTTGCAGGTACTGGCAGCTATGTATCAGGAACAAAAGTCACTGGAAAAATTAAGCTGCGATTTCCATAAGTTGCCACAAATTCTTATCAATGTTCGCTTCGACAGCGATAAACAGCCTCTAGAATCGGCGAATGTTAAAAGTGCGGTACGAGAAGTTGAAAAAGCACTGGCAGGGAGTGGTCGGGTGCTTTTACGTAAGTCAGGCACTGAGCCTTTAATCCGGGTAATGGTTGAAGGCGAAAACGAAGCTAAGGTAAAAGCCTTTGCTCAACAAATAGCGAACGAAGTTGAAGCGGCTACAAATTAAACAGTTAGCGGGCAGCGATGAAAATCTCGCTTGTAAGTTGGCGAGTGTTTCGCTACTATTCCCGCGCTCTGAAGTAGAGGACAAACTATGCCTAATGCATCACTAGTGATTGCAAATTGGAAAATGAACGGAAGTCGCGAGCTAACGAAAAGCATGTCGATAGCGTTGCGAGAGAAACTTAGCAAGCTTCAAAAGGTTAAGATAGTAGTCTGTCCTCCGTTTACCCTTATCAGTGAGTTGGCAAGTCAATGTTATTATGACGACATTGCTATTGGCGCTCAGAATGTTTCTGAACATGCCAGTGGAGCCTATACAGGCGAAACTTCGACAACTCAACTGCAAGAGTTTGGTGTTAGTTACGTGCTAGTCGGGCATTCAGAACGTCGTCAATTGTTTGCAGAAACAGACGACAAGGTAAACGAGAAAGCACTAGCGACCGTTAATGCAGGTATGACAGCAGTTATTTGTGTTGGTGAAAATAAAGCTCAGCGCGATGAGGGTAATACCTGGAAGGTTGTCGCAGAACAAGCGAAAGCGGCGTTGGCGAACCTTCCTAAAGAGAAAGCCGGGAAAGTTGTTTTGGCCTATGAGCCAGTATGGGCAATTGGCACCGGAGAAACAGCATCACCGGAACAAGCACAGGACGTTCATGCAAAACTAAGAACGTTACTGGTAGAGCAATTTGGCGCGATTGGTGAGAAAATGCCGTTATTGTACGGTGGCTCAGTTAAAGCTGATAACGCTGCCGAATTATTTGCGCAAAAAGACATTGATGGTGGTTTGATAGGTGGGGCGAGTTTGAAAGAATCAGACTTTGTTGCTATCTGCCAAGCTGCTCAAGGGTAAAATTATGTACGAAATTTTGATGATTGCATTTCTCGTTGTTGCTTTAGTCTTAATTGGCTTCATTATGCTACAACAAGGTAAAGGCGCAGGTATGGGCGCATCTTTCGGTGCAGGCGCATCGAACACTGTTTTCGGTTCTTCAGGTTCAGGTAATTTCCTGACACGTGCTACGGCAGGGTTGGCGGTAGTCTTTTTTATACTGAGCCTGGTGTTGGGTAACTTATCGACGTCTACGGACGAGAGCTCAACAGATTTCTCAGACTTGTCAGTACCTGCAGAAGAACAACAGTTACCTCCGGCGGAAGACGAATCAGATCCGGAATCTGACGTACCGCCAATCGACTAAAAGTTTTGCAGAAGTGGTGGAATTGGTAGACACGCTACCTTGAGGGGGTAGTGCTCTTACGGGCGTGCGGGTTCAAGTCCCGCCTTCTGCACCAAAATTAGCACTCTGATTGTTGCGTCAGAGGTTGAAAATAAACGAAAAATACGTATAATGTGCAACAAGTTTCGGACGCGGGGTGGAGCAGTCTGGTAGCTCGTCGGGCTCATAACCCGAAGGTCGTAGGTTCAAATCCTGCCCCCGCAACCAATTTTAGTAGCAGCGTTTCGCATTAGTCGGCGCTTTTGCTAAAATAACTGACAAAGGGTCCAGTGTTCAGAAAGCCCCGCAGCAGCTCGGGGCTTTTTGCTATGCGGCCTTAGCTATCTTAGGATAGCCAGAACACTGGGCGCTTGCGCCCTTTTTTTGTTTCAGGAGGCAGTAATTGGCAAATTTGCAAGAACGGTTAACCGATATGATTCGGCCAGCAGTAGAAGCTCTGGACTTCGAATTATGGGGGGTGGAGTTTGTCCGCGCCGGTAAGTTTTCGACGTTACGAGTGTACATTGATCATCCGGAAGGAATTAGTGTGGATAACTGTGCCGATGTCAGTTATCAGGTCAGTTCCCTATTAGACGTGGAAGACCCGATTAACGTTGAATACAACCTGGAAGTGTCCTCTCCGGGAATGGAAAGACCGTTTTTTAATGCCGAACAAATGCAGCCTTATGTGAATGAAACCGTTGCTTTTGAGTTAGTAGCGGCACAGAAGAACAAAAGGAAGTTCAAAGCGAAATTGATAGCGGTTGAGGGTGAAGAACTGACCCTTTCCGTTGATAACGATACTCTTCAGGTGAATATGCGTGATGTGAAAAACGCTCACCTGGTTCCAACATTTGATTAAAAGATTGCGTTGGCGAGGCAGCACTCATGAGTAAAGAAATACTGTTAGTCGCAGAAGCGGTTTCAAACGAAAAAGCGGTACCACGCGAAAAAATATTTGAAGCTTTAGAGTCAGCATTGGCTCATGCGACCAAGAAAAAATACGACGGTGATATTGAAGTTCGTATCGATATTGATCGCAATACAGGCGAATTCGATACATTTCGCCGTTGGTTAGTCGTTGAAGACACGGATACAGGGTTAGAACACCCTTACCGTGAAATTAGCTTGTCAGCAGCGCAATATGAAGATCCATCGGTTCAAGCCGGGGACTACGTAGAAGAGCAAATTGACTCAATTCAGTTTGACCGCATTACGACACAAACCGCCAAGCAGGTTATTGTACAGAAGGTACGAGAAGCGGAGCGCGCGCAGGTCGTTGATGAATATCGCGACCAGGTGGGCGAAATGGTTAGCGGTATCGTTAAGCGAGCAAACCGTGAGCACGTTATCCTCGATTTAGGTAATAACGCTGAAGCTATTATTTACCGCGATGAAATGTTACCGCGTGAATCGGTACGCCCCGGTGACCGAATTCGTGGCTTGCTTTATGATGTGCGTCCTGAAGCTCGTGGTGCGCAATTGTTTGTTAGCAGAACCAATCCGAATTTCTTGTTGGAACTTTTCCGTATCGAAGTACCGGAAATTGGCGAAGAAATGATTGAGTTGCGTGGCGCTGCCCGCGATCCGGGTTCACGTGCTAAAATTGCAGTGAAGAGCAATGATAAGCGCATCGATCCGGTTGGTGCTTGTGTCGGTATGCGTGGTGCGCGTGTTCAGGCAGTTTCCGGCGAGCTGGGCGGTGAGCGTGTGGATATCGTGCTTTGGGATGATAACCCGGCACAGTTTGTAATTAATGCAATGGCTCCTGCAGAAGTTGCTTCTATTGTCGTTGACGAAGACGCACACACAATGGATATCGCCGTAGCGGCTGATAACCTTGCGCAGGCAATCGGTAAAGGTGGACAAAATGTTCGTCTGGCGAGTCAGTTAACTGGCTGGACATTGAATGTCATGACAGAAGACGAGTTCAATGAGAAGAACGAAGCAGAAGCTCAGCGTTTATTGAACTTGTTTGTTTCAACCTTAGATATTGATGAAGACTTTGCAACCGTGCTTGTTGACGAAGGCTTTTCTTCGTTAGAAGAAGTGGCTTATGTCCCGGTTGCGGAATTCCTTGATATTGAAGGAATGGACGAAGATATCGTAGAAGAATTACGTAGCAGAGCTCGTGCTTACTTAACGACCAAAGCTTTAGCTACAGAAGAATCTCTGGAATCGGCTGAACCAGATGAAACGCTGTTGAATCTTGAAGGAATGGATCGCCACCTGGCCTATGTGTTAGCCAGCAAGGGTGTGACCAGCCTGGAAGGGTTAGCGGAACAAGGCGTTGACGACTTAGCCGATATTGAAGAACTAAATGAACAGCAGGCTGGCGATTTGATTATGAAAGCCCGCAATATTTGCTGGTTCAATGAAGAACAGTAGAACGATCAGCGGAGGTACAACAGACTATGGAAGAAGTAACGCTCGATAAGCTGGCCAAAGATGTCGGTACAACAGTTGATCGTCTGGTTCAGCAGTTCGCTGAAGCGGGCATGACCAAGAAAGCGGGTGATTCTGTTAATGAAGAAGAGAAACAGAAATTACTGGCTCACTTGAACCGTCAACATGGCGGTGGCGGCAGCTCTGAACCCAGCAAAATGACTTTAAAACGTAAAACGAAAAGTACGTTAAGTGTTGGCGGTGGAAGAGATTCTAAATCCGTTCAGGTAGAAGTGCGCAAAAAACGCACTTATGTCAAGCGTTCAGCAAGTGAAGAGCAGGAACGTGAAGAACAAGAACGCTTAGCTAAAGAAAAAGAAGCAGAAGAAGCTAAACTTCGCGAAGAAGAGAAAAAACGCGAGGAAGAGCAGCAGCGCAAAGAAGCTGAAGCAAAAGCTAAAGTAGAGCGCGAAAAAGCTGAGAAAGAAAAAGCAGAAAAAGAAAAACTGCGTAAAGAAAAAGAGAAAGAGCGTCAGAAAGCAGAAGCTGAAAAACGTGCAGCAATGACACCTGAAGAACGTGAAGCAGCCGATAAAGCGAAAGCGGATGCTGAAAAACTGAAGCGTCAACAGGAAGAAGAAGCACGGAAAAAAGCAGAGAAAGAAGCTGAAGCGCAAGCGGAAGAAGCTCGTAAACTGGCGGAAGAAAACGCAAAACGCTGGGAAGAAGAAGAGCAGAAACGCAAGCAGCAGGAAAAAGAAGACGTGCATTTTACAACGTCGTCTACTGCCCAAGAAGCTGAAGACGCACAAGATTTTGATGAAGAGCGTAAAAGCCGTAAACGTGGCAAAAAACGTCGTCGTAAAGATGAAGAAAACGAAGAAGCGCCACGTCGCGAGAAGCGTCGTAAGGGTGCCCGTCGTGGTTCATCGTTACAACAAGGTTTTAATAAACCAGCGCAGCCGGTTGAACGTGATGTCAGAATTGGTGAGACCATTACGGTTGGTGAGCTTGCAAACCGTATGGCAGTAAAAGCCAGTGACCTTATCAAGACCATGATGAAAATGGGTGAAATGGTTACCATTAACCAAATCCTTGATCAGGACACAGCCGCGCTAGTGGTTGAAGAACTGGGCCATAAACCGGCGTTAGTAAAAGATAACGCGTTAGAAGAAGAAGTGTTGTCTGATCGTCAGGAAGGCGGTGAAGAAGCGCCTCGTGCTCCGGTTGTCACGGTTATGGGTCACGTTGACCATGGTAAGACATCGTTACTGGATTACATTCGTAAAGCCAAAGTTGCATCAGGCGAAGCGGGTGGTATTACCCAGCACATTGGTGCATACCACGTTGAAACCGGTCACGGAATGGTAACCTTTCTGGATACTCCCGGACACGCTGCCTTTACCTCGATGCGTGCACGTGGTGCCGGCGCGACCGATGTTGTTATTCTGGTTGTTGCAGCGGACGACGGTGTTATGCCACAGACCAAAGAAGCGGTTCAACACGCAAAAGCAGCTGGCGTACCTCTGGTGGTTGCGGTTAACAAAATGGATAAAGAAGGTGCGGATCCAGATCGCGTTAAAAACGAACTGTCTCAACTAGATGTTATTCCTGAAGATTGGGGTGGTGACGTACAATTTATCCCACTGTCGGCTCATACCGGCGAGGGCATTGACGAGCTATTAGAGGCTATCTTGCTGCAATCCGAAGTATTGGATTTACGCGCAGAGAAAACTGGCATGGCGTCAGGTATTGTCGTGGAATCCCGTCTTGACCGTGGTCGCGGACCAGTGGCAACTGTTCTGGTTCAGCGAGGTTTGTTGAAGCAGGGCGATGTCGTACTTTGTGGTCTTGAGTACGGACGTATTCGTGCCATGCGAGACGAAACCGGTAAAGAAATTAAAGAAGCTGGTCCTTCAATTCCTGTAGAGATACTTGGTTTATCCGGTGTCCCTCAAGCAGGTGACGAAGCAACGGTTGTTAAAGACGAACGTAAAGCACGTGAAGTTGCTAACTACCGTCAGGGTAAATACCGCGATGTAAAACTGGCGAAGCAGCAAAAAGCAAAACTGGAAAATATGTTTGCGGACATGGCTGAAGGTGACGTTGCCGAGCTTAATATTGTATTGAAGTCGGACGTACAAGGTTCACTGGAAGCGATTTCTGATGCACTGACGAAACTGTCGACTGATGAAGTAAAAGTGAACATCATTGGTAGCGGTGTTGGTGGTATCACAGAAACCGATATTTCTCTGGCCAGTGCATCAAATGCTATTGTTGTCGGCTTCAATGTTCGTGCAGAAGCCGCAGCGAGAAAACTGGTTGAGCAAGAGAGTGTTGACCTGCGCTATTACAGCGTCATCTACGACTTAATTGATGAAGTTAAGGCGGCGATGAGCGGCATGCTGCAGCCTGAGTTTAAACAGCAGATAATTGGTCTGGCCGAAGTTCGTGATGTCTTTAAATCACCTAAGATCGGTGCAATTGCCGGTTGTATGGTAACCGAAGGTATCGTCAAGCGTTCAGCACCAATTCGTGTATTGCGTGATAACGTTGTTATCTATGAAGGTGAGCTGGAATCACTGCGTCGCTTTAAAGATGACGTTCAGGAAGTTCGTAACGGCATGGAATGTGGTATCGGTGTGAAGAACTACAACGATGTCAAAGAAGGCGACCAAATCGAAGTCTTCGAAACAGTCCAGATAGAACGTACGCTTTAATCAAGGACACAGTAATTTATGGCACAAGAGTTTAGCCGTACCGAAAGGGTACGGCATCAGCTACAACGAGAAATCGCTATGATCCTGCAGCGCGAGATAAAAGATCCTCGCGTTAGCATGGTCACAGTATCCGACGTGGAAGTTTCTCGCGATTTAGCTTATGCCAAGGTGTTCGTTACCTTTTTTCAAGATGACCCAGACCAAGTAAAGCAGGCGTTAAAAGTGCTGAATGAAGCGTCTGGCTTTATTCGCTCTTTATTAGGTAAACGCATTAAGGCACGCATAGTTCCGCAACTTAAATTCCAGCACGATGCCTCGTTAAATGAAGGTATTCGAATGGGTAAGCTGGTTGCAGAAGCACGCGAGCGAGATAAAAAAAGCAGTGAAAACAGCGGAGACGATTAATGTCTAAAGCTCGTCTACGCAAAGGCCGTGCAGTCACGGGCGTAGTTTTATTGAATAAACCGCAGGGCATGAGTTCAAACCATGCCCTGCAGCATGTTAAGCGCCTGTATAATGCACAAAAAGCCGGTCATACCGGAGCCCTCGATCCTTTAGCGACTGGAATTCTCCCCATCTGCCTGGGAGAAGCGACAAAGTTCTCACAGTACTTACTCGATGCCGACAAAGCGTATCGGGTTGAAGCTTTGTTAGGCGTCCGAACGACTACGAGCGACGCTGAAGGTGAAGTCGTTGAAGAAAAGCCGGTTTCGGTTGATGCTGAGCATATTGCCGAGGTAATTCAGGACTTTATTGGTAAGCAAGCGCAATCACCCTCTATCTATTCAGCGTTAAAGCATGAAGGCCGGCCACTGTATTATTATGCGAGGCGCGGTATTGAGGTTCCCAAAAAGACACGCGAAATTACAATACACTCTATAGAGTTATTGGGTGTCGAGGGGAATAAGGTCGCTCTTCAAGTCAGTTGCAGCAAAGGTACGTACATTCGGACGCTGGTGGATGATTTGGGACAGGCTTTGGGTTGTGGCGCACACGTTGCCAGTTTGCATCGTAATGCAGTGGCCGATATTAACGAATCGACCATGGTAACGCCGGAGCAGCTGGAAAAAGCTGCAGAGCAGGGCGAGTCTACGCTGGATAATTTGTTGCAACCAGCTGACTTGCTGTTAGGCGAACTGCCGAAGATTACAGTAACTCAGGCACAGACGAGAGACTTTCTTCACGGGCAACCGATTCCTTTACCAGCGAAAGATGCGAATGAAACAGAAGAATGGCGAGTGCTTAATGAGCGGTCTCAGTTTTTAGGCGTTGGCCGGGTGAAAAACTCGGAATTATGGCCACGTCGCGTTATTGCTCTTGAGCATGCCGATTTATAGTTGTTTTTGTGGTGTTAGGTGGGTATAATCGCCGCCTTCATATCGACGCTGAATTAGTGATTGGCGTCGATCATTTTGACAAACTTAGGAGTTATCATGTCACTAACTGTTGAACAGAAAGCTGAAATTGTAAAAGAATTTGGTCAAGGCGAGAACGATACTGGTTCTCCTGAAGTGCAGGTTGCGCTTTTGACAAAGAACCTGGCTGAATTACAAGACCACTTTAAATCACACAAGAAAGATCACCATTCACGTCGTGGTCTGTTACGTATGGTTAGCCGTCGCCGTAAGCTTCTTGATTACCTGAAGCGTAAAGACGAAAAACGTTATGTAGCGCTTGTTGAGCGTTTAGGTATCCGTCGCTAAGACATACCAACGTATAAAGAATTGTTAAAAAGGGCCTTTTGGCCCTTTTTTTGTATTCTTTTTAGACTTATGGGTCTTAATTTTGTCACGTTTCCCTTATACTATGCGGTGAGATAAATAAAGAGAGAAGACGAGTATCAATCCGGATACTCTATATTTTGAAGGTAAAGGAAAGAAACGTGAATCCAATAACTAAACAATTTCAGTACGGTCAGCATACAGTCACATTAGAAACTGGCGTAATAGCACGTCAGGCGACTGGTTCTGTACTCGCCAGCATCGATGACACAACAGTCTTAGTCACTGTTGTTGCTAAAAAAGAAGCACGTGAAGGGCAAAACTTTTTCCCGTTAACAGTCAATTACCAAGAAAAGACTTACGCAGCCGGTAAAATTCCAGGCGGTTTCTTTAAGCGTGAAGGACGTCCCAGCGAGAACGAAACACTGACCTGTCGTTTAATCGATCGCCCAATTCGCCCATTATTTCCTGATGGTTTCATGAACGAAGTGCAAGTTGTTGCTACTGTCGTTTCAGTAAACCCTCAAATTAACCCTGACATTGTGGCCTTAATTGGTACTTCAGCGGCGCTGTCTATTTCTGGTGTTCCTTTTGCAGGTCCAATCGGTGCAGCTCGTGTTGGCGTGGTTAACGATGAATACGTACTAAACCCAACGGCAGATGAGTTAGAAAACTCCAAACTGGACCTTGTGGTTGCTGGTACGGATAAAGCGGTACTAATGGTTGAATCAGAAGCTGAATTGCTGTCTGAAGACCAAATGCTTGGTGCTGTTATGTATGGCCATGAAGCGATGCAGGACGTTATTAAAGCTATCACTGAATTTACCGCTGAAGCGGGTAAAGAGAAGTGGGACTGGCAGGCACCTGCAAAAGATGAAAGCTTACAGACTAAAGTTCGTGAGTTGGCAGAGCAAGGTATTGGCGAAGCCTACCGCACTACCGACAAAGCAGAGCGTAAAGGCAAGCTTGACCAAGTTAAAGAGCAGATGGTCGAGAAACTGACTGCTGAAGATGACAATGTCGATTTAGAAGAAGCCGGCAAAATCTTCCACGATCTGGAAAGTGACATTGTACGTAGCCGTATTATCGCTGGTGAAAAACGTATCGATGGCCGCGACCCTGACATGGTTCGTGCTATTAGCGTGGCTACTGGTGTGTTACCGCGTACTCACGGTTCTTCATTATTTACCCGTGGCGAAACTCAGGCGCTGGTTACCGCGACGTTAGGTACTGATCGTGATGCTCAGATGATTGACGAGCTGACAGGTATGAATACCAGCCGCTTCATGTTGCATTACAATTTCCCTCCATACTGTGTCGGTGAAACAGGCATGGTGGGTTCGCCAAAACGTCGTGAAATTGGTCATGGTCGTTTGGCTAAGCGTGGTATTCAGGCAGTTATGCCTAGCCACGACGAGTTTCCTTACACCATTCGTGTGGTTTCAGAAATTACTGAATCAAACGGTTCAAGTTCAATGGCTTCAGTTTGTGGTTCTTCATTGGCGCTAATGGACGCTGGTGTACCAATTAAGTCTTCTGTAGCGGGTATCGCTATGGGCTTGGTTAAAGAAGGCGACAAGCATGTTGTTCTGTCTGATATCCTTGGTGACGAAGATCATTTAGGTGATATGGACTTTAAAGTAGCCGGTAACACCGATGGTATTACTGCGTTGCAAATGGACATTAAAATTGATGGTATCACTCGTGACATCATGGAAAGTGCATTAGCGCAGGCTAAATCAGCTCGTTTACACATTCTGAAAGTGATGGACGAAGCCATTGGCGGCCACCGTGAAGAGCTCTCTACTTATGCACCTCGCTTTACCACCATCAAAATTGATCAGGACAAGATCAAAGACGTTATCGGTAAAGGCGGAGCGGTCATTCGTGAGCTGACTGAATCAACTAATACCAACATTGAGATTGGTGATGACGGTACCATTAAAGTTGCAGCAAGCGACCAGGCTGATGCAGACGCCGCTATTGAGAAAATCAAGCAGTTAACGGCTAACGTTGAAGTTGGCAAAATTTACCAGGGTAAAGTAGCTCGTATCGTAGACTTCGGTGCCTTTGTTACTGTGTTACCGGGTAAAGACGGCTTAGTTCACATTTCTCAAATTGCAGAAGAACGTGTTAATGACGTAAACGAATACCTGAAAGTTGGTGATGTCGTTCCGGTTAAAGTACTGGAAATTGACCGTCAGGGTCGTGTCCGTTTGAGTATGAAAGAAGCTGCTGAGAAGAAAGAAGAACCAGCAACTGAAGCTTCTGCAGAACCAGCTGCTGAAGAAGAAAACAAGAGCGAAGAATAATCGTAAAGGTTTTCTAAGCTTTGTTAAAAACCCCGTTTAAACGGGGTTTTTTTATGTCTGGCTTTTGCCTGTTTGGCTTCGAGTGTGCTGTAATAGAGTTACAGGTTTATTCAAAGGAAATATTATGCAGGTGCGAACAAGTAGTGCATTCATCGGAGCTCTTTTATTAGTAGGAGCGTTGACGGGGTGTGCGTCGCAAAATTCAGTTAACCAATTGCCCGACAATGTTGTGCTTGCAGAGCCTGAGCGCGCAGAATTTCGTTACGAAATAGAGCTTGCGCGTATCGCTCAGATGTTGGGAGAGGATCTGACTCAGGAGCAACGAGCAGAGTTATATTACCGCCGTGGCGCCTTATACGATGCAGTCGGGCTAAGAACTCTGGCCAGAATGGATTTCACTCGTGCGCTGGAATATAACCCCAGATTGGCAGATGCCTATAATTTTTTAGGTATTCAATACACACAGTTAGAAGAGTTCGATTACGCGTATGAAGCTTTTGACTCCGCAATTGAGTTGGACCCCGAGCACCGTTACGCTTATTTGAATAGAGGAATAGCTGAGTATTACGATGCTAGAACCGAACTCTCTCAGGAAGACTTAGAGTATCATTTGGAGAAAGAGCCGGAAGACCCTTACCGGGTTATTTGGTTATTTTTAGCGGAATATGAAAATGACCCAGAGCAGGCACAAATTAGCCTGGACGAAAACGCCGCAGAGCTTGATAAGAGCGAATGGGGTTATCAAATTACACAGCTGTATGCGGGAAAGCTTTCTAAAGAGGCTTTTCTAGAGCGTATGACCCGTAACTTGGGCGAATCTGAAAAGCTGACAGAGCGTTTATGTGAAGCTTACTTTTATCTGGGAAAATATATGCAGATAAAAGGGGAGCAGCTGGAAGCTATGAACTATTTTAAACTGGCTTTAATGACGAATGTTTATGAGTTTGTTGAACACCGCTATGCGTCAGTTGAG
Source organism: Pseudomonadota bacterium (assembly GCA_051747845.1). Lineage (GTDB taxonomy): Bacteria > Pseudomonadota > Gammaproteobacteria > Enterobacterales > Alteromonadaceae > Idiomarina. The sequence continues at coordinate 1,103 of JBNJGQ010000035.1, read as the reverse complement.
TTAACGCGTATTCGTCACGCTTTATTAAACCGGTAAATAATCATCCGATGAAAGGACCGCTGTTAATACTTTCTGCTTTTTTGGCTATAAGTGGGTGGTCTCATCAGGTTTATAATCCAGAGCAGACATTGAGCTGGTCTGCTCATAAGGGCAGTGCGAAAGCGCAATATCAATTAGCTAACCATTATTGGCAAGATAAAAACCGCACGGCAGCTCATTATTGGTGGCAGCGCTCGGCCAGGCAAAAGTATTCTCCTGCCATAGAAAGCTTAATTAGTGCTTTTCCTAAAGCTAACGAGGACTGGTTAAAGTTGGCTGTTGCTGCTGGTAATCCCGCCGCTAAGCGACAAGTCGCAATGGCTGAACTGGCAAACGACAACATTTCGATAGAGCAATGGCACCGGCGTTGGAAAAGTGCTGACGAACCCTGGTTGAATCAACAACTTGCATTGCTTGAGCGCTACCAGAAGAATAATAGCTGCGCCATGAGCATTAAAGTAATTGCGGCTAATCAAAGCTCAAAGAAGCGCTATCTTGATTTCTTATCGGCCTTAAAGAACTCGCCTTTTACTACCAGTAACTGGTGCGTCAGTTGGGTTCTGGACGAGAATTTATCATGCACTACCGGCGATGAACGAGATAGGGCAAGTTGTCGTTCAGAAAAAAAGTCTGACAGGACGGTTATATTGGCTGACAAGGGCATTGCGAGCGCCGACAGTCAGACATTGACATTGACCCCCGATAGCTCGGAAAAAGTTATTCAACATGAGCTGGGGCATTGGCTGGGGTTTGCTGATGAGTATGCCATGTCGGAAGCTCTGGCCCGGAAGTTTTGCAACGGCCGTTATGAGCATGAAAGCTTAAATATTATTGTTTCCGAGCATGCTCAGTACTATTCCAGCGAGCAAGTTCAGGATATCTATGACGACTTGCCATGGAAAAATGAAATATCTTCATGGAAAGAAATTGCACAGAAAGACGGAGATGAATGGCGCCTGGGAAGTCCGGAAAGTCGCGAGATAGGACTTTTTAAAGCTGATACCTGCAATGCTATTAGTGGTAAGCAAGCCTGGCGCCCGGTGAATGTCAGAACGGCGATGGAG
>JBNJGQ010000034.1:0-18306 GCA_051747845.1 Pseudomonadota bacterium | reverse complement strand
TATATGCAACACCAGTATTACCTGGCGGCTCATGCCGATCAGCTTTATCTTAACCCAATGGGAGCGGTTGTTTTCGAAGGGCTTGATTATACTCAGGTTTACTTTAAAGAGCTGCTGGACAAACTTAAAGTTCAGCCACATGTATTTAAGGTCGGTAAATTTAAAGCCGCGGTTGAACCTTTCATCCGTAATGATATGTCAGATGAAGCCCGGGAAGCGAACCAGTTCTTATATTCTGCGTTGTGGGAAACTTTCCATGCTGACGTTACGGCTGCCCGAAACATTAATCCATTGGTTACCAGCGGCAAAATAGATGACTACATGTCAGCATTTAATAATGCCAGCGGTGATATGGCTAAAATGGCGTTAGAAACGAATTTAGTTGACGCTTTACGTACCCGGACAGAAGTTCGCAATGAGCTTATCAACTTAGCCGGACACGACAAAGAAGAAGATACATTCCGTCATATTACATTTGACAATTACTTAGCTTCTGAAAAAGTTGTTCCGGAAAATATGAAGCCGAAAGATCGTGATCAGGTTGCGGTTATCATTGCACGTGGTCAGATCGTTAATGGTTCACAAAAAGCCGGTATGATTGGCGGAGACAGCACAGCTAAGCTTATTCGCGACGCGCGTAATAACGAGCAAACCAAAGCAATAGTGCTTCGCATAGATAGTCCTGGCGGCAGCGCTTTCGCTTCAGAAATTATTCGCCAGGAGATTTTACAGGCAAAAGAAGCCGGCATTCCTGTTATTGCCTCTATGAGCTCCGTAGCGGCCTCTGGAGGTTACTGGATTGCGGCCGATGCAGACAAAATCGTAGCAGCACCAACGACGATTACCGGTTCAATCGGTGTCTTTGGTCTGCTAATGACGTTGGAAGACAGTTTTGCAGCTATTGGAATTCACAGTGACACTGTAAGTACAACCGAGATATCGGCATTGAATCCGCTTGAGGAAATGACCGATTATCAAAAAACACTCATACAACGCTCTGTTGAAACCACTTACGAAAACTTTCTGAGCATTGTCAGTAACGCTCGTAATATGTCTCGCGATGATGTGCACGAAGTTGCTCAGGGCCGCATATGGACAGGCCAGCAGGCTATGGAGTTTGGCCTGGTTGACCAATTAGGCGATTACGACGATTCTATTGCCCTTGCGGCGGAGCTTGCGGAAATTGATGATTACGATGTGAATATTGCTAAGCAAGAACTGTCTTCAAAAGAGAAGTTTTTGGCAGACTTATTTAACAGCAGTTCAGATTACCTGCCAACGCCAGATCTCAGTTCACAACACTGGTTAATGGGTACCTTGAATAAAGTGAAATCGGAAACTGCCGTTTTGCAGAATTTTGATGACCCTAAAAATGTTTACTCTTATTGTGCACTCTGCCCTCAACCGCGATAGAATTATCGCGGTTATTTCGTAGAGTACGGGAGTAAACTTTGCCGCGTAAAAAGATTTATGTCGCCTACACTGGCGGCACCATAGGTATGAAAAAATCAGCTCAGGGTTATGTTCCGGTTGCGGGACACCTGAGCCGATGCGTTGAAAACATGCCCGAATTCTTTCGTGATGAGATGCCTGAATTTACCATTAATGAGTACAACCCATTAATGGACTCATCCAATATGACACCATCTGACTGGGTAACCATAGCCCGGGATATCGAGCAAAACTACGCTGACTACGATGGTTTCGTGATTCTCCACGGAACCGACACAATGGCCTATACGGCTTCAGCGCTGTCCTTTATGCTGCAAAATTTGAGTAAGCCCGTTATCGTAACCGGCTCTCAAATTCCTCTGGCCGCCCTGCGTTCGGATGGACAGACTAATTTACTTAATTCACTTTACGTTGCAGCTAACTACCCTATTCCAGAAGTCGGGCTATTTTTTAACAACACCTTGTACCGGGGGAATCGCTCGACCAAAGCAGACGCAAATGGCTTTAACGCTTTTGCCTCACCTAACTACCCTTCTCTACTTGAGGCGGGTATTCAGATTCAGTTAAATGCTGGTGAACTCTCGGAACCCTTGACTCACGAGCTTAAAGTCATTGAAATGACCCCTCAGCCTATTGGGGTTGTAATGCTTTATCCTGGTATCTCAGCCAAAATCATACAGAATCAACTGCAACAGCCAGTAAAGGCAATGATCTTGCAAAGTTACGGTGTAGGGAATGCGCCACAGGATCAGACATTACTGAAAAGCCTGAAAGCAGGTATAGACCAGGGCATCACAATTCTAAACTGCACACAATGCTTCCGTGGGCGTGTCAACATGGATGGCTACGCAACGGGAAATGCCCTGGCTGAACTGGGCATTGTCTCTGGTGCCGATATGACAATTGAAGCGGCTCTTACCAAACTGCATTACGTGCTTTCGCAAGACTTAAACCAAAGTAAAATGCAAAAGTTGTTACAGAAGAATTTACGCGGCGAATTAACTCCGCCATAATTTGATATTGCTTAAATAATAATAAGAAGAATCATGGCAAATTCATCACCTGCGTTCGCAACGCGATTAGGTTTCATATTAGCCGCCGCTGGCTCAGCGGTCGGTGTGGGTAACATTTGGGGGTTTCCAACACAAGCTGCCAGTAACGGTGGTGGTGCATTTTTATTGGTTTATTTAATCATGATTGCACTTCTGGCGTACCCTATGCTTGTAGCTGAAATTACTATCGGCAGGATCCGCCGCCAAAACCCTATCGAGTCACTTAGGAATCTTTCCGAAAAACCGGTTCTTCGAGGTTCAGGCGCACTGGCGGGTATCGTTGGTTTAATTGTATTGAGTTTGATACTGAGCTTTTATGCCATCGTTTCCGGTTGGCTTTTGTCTTATATGATCGAGCCTCTTATGATCTTAATTGGTTTGCCGGAAACCGCCGCCTGGTTTACTGAGTTTTCAGTGTCCAGAAATATGGCAACTATGGTGTTCTTCATGTTGCTGACTGTTTACGTTGTCCGATCAGGCGTGAACGATGGAATAGAGCGTTGGTCAAGACGTCTAATGCCATTACTCTTTATTTTGCTGATAGGTATGTCTGCCTATATATTGACTCAGGACGGAGCCATAGAAGGCCTTAAAATGTATCTGGTTCCGGACTTTTCAACCATAACGGATCCAAATCTGATTATCCGCGCCATGGGGCAGGCATTTTTCTCCTTGTCACTTGGTGTCTGCGTAATGATGACTTACGGTGCCTACCTGTCGAACTCAGAGAACATTCCAAAAACGGCAGCCTGGGTAGCCGGCATCGATACCAGCGTCGCGTTTTTAGCAGGTTTACTCATTTTACCTGCAATGTTTGTCGCTCAGTCTAACGGTGTTCCCATCTATGCAGAGGACGGCAGCTTGCTGTCTGCCGACACCTTAGTTTTTACTGTGCTCCCGGCAATGTTCGATGCACTGGGCTACACCGGACTTTTCGTGTCTTTTGGTTTTTTCCTGTTGATGGTTATTGCTGCTATTACTTCGTCAATTTCAATGCTTGAGGCCCCTGTCAACGCACTACGGGAAGAAGCTAAATGTGATCGCAGTAGTGGTGTGTGGATTATCGCATTGGTCGTCACCGCAATTTCTACAGCCATTATTTATAATTTTGAAACTCTTTTTGGCGCCGTTATTACCTTCAGCACTGTCTACATGCAGCCAATAATGGCTCTGGTGTTTGGCATTATGCTAACTTGGGTACTACGTCAGAACCATTTACTTAAAGCGCTAAAGCAAGGCTCACCTAATATTGATAAAAGCTTGTTTTGGAAAATATGGCCCTGGTACGTTAAGTTTGTTTGCCCAATACTCATTATTTTGGTCATTTGGCGAGGATAAAGCCCCACTTAGGTATGGGGCTGTGCTGTTACGCATTAAATAGTGAGCATATCCATAAACTCATTAACGGATAATTGCTCAAATGATGACCGCTGACGGCAACGTTCAAAAATCGAGTTCACCCTGTGTTCGGGAAAACGAGTAGCTAAATTGGCTTTAAACTTGTTCTCGAGAACAGGAATGCCCTCTTCTCTGCGGCGTCGATGCCCAATCGGGTATTCCACCGCAACTTTCTCGGTATGACTTCCGTCTTTAAAGAAGACTTGTAGCGCATTAGCTATCGAACGTTTTTTCGGATCGTGATAGTCCTTGCTGTATTGTTTGTCTTCAACTACCTGAATCTTCTCCCGGATCGTGTCAATCACAGGATGATTTTCATGAAAGCTGTTTTCGTAGTGATCAGCATTAAGTTCGCCAAACAATAAGGGAACGGCTGTCATATACTGTAAACAATGATCTCTGTCGGCAGGGTTAGCGAGCTTTCCCTGTTTGGAGATAATTCGAATAGCTGACTCGTGGGTGGTAATTTCAACCTTCTCTATTTCATCTATTCTGTCTTTAACTTCCGGGTGTAATGTAACGGCCGCTTCACAGGCTGTCTGCGCATGAAACTCTGCCGGAAATGACAACTTAAACAAAATATTCTCCATCACATAACTGCCATAATCCCTTTGGAACTTAAACTGCCAGTCTTCTTTAGGTTTTAGTTTCTGATCTTTATTGGTTTTATTAAATAACACCTCATAGAATCCCCATTGTGGGGCTGTCAGAGCTCCCGGAATACCCATTTCGCCACGCATCGTCATGTCGGCTAAACGCACCGCTCTTGAAGTGGCGTCCCCTGCTGCCCAGGACTTACGTGACCCTGCATTAGGAGCATGACGATAGGTTCTTAAAGATTGACCATCAACCCAGGCCTGAGAAACTGCGGCCATAATTTGTTCCTTAGTTCCGCCCATTAACCAAGTAACAACGGCCGTTGAAGCCACCTTAACCAGAACAACATGATCAAGACCGACACGGTTAAAACTGTTTTCTATTGCGAGATTGCCCTGAATTTCGTGGGCTTTAATCATAGCTTCCAAAACCGTTTTCATTGTTAACGGCTTCTCACCTTTAGAAACGCGGTTTTGGGAAATAAAATCTGCGGTTGCCAGTATCCCGCCTAAGTTATCGGATGGATGTCCCCACTCCGCAGCTAGCCAGGTGTCATTGAAATCAAGCCAGCGTATAATGCAGCCAATATCCCAGGCCGCCTTGACAGGATCCATGCGAAACTGAGTTCCCGGTACTCTCGAGCCATTTGGAACAGTGGTTCCTTCAACTAAAGGGCCCAGATGTTTGCTACATTCCGGAAATCGCAGTGCTAACAAACCGCAACCCAGAGTATCCATCAGGCAGTTGCGCGCGGTATCCCAAGCTTCATCGCTATCAACTTCATAACCTGTAACATAGTCTGCGATATCCTCAATAACCTTGTCATAATCTGGGCGTTCGTTACTTTCAACTGTCGCACTCATCGCTAACTCCTTAACTCTAAAATTCAATGACAAATATTGTGTTAGCTCATATAACTATTTGTACCAAAGCAACGCTTTTTTTGATCGCTGCCTATTCGTTTTTCGTCAAATAATGAATAAAAAAAACCCGGAACCAATCCAAATTGTTCCGGGTATAGGGGAATGGCTCAAGGGTTGAGCCGTGCGCTAACTCATGAATAAAAATTGCAAAATAATTTGCCTAAAATTTGTTCGGTAAATTTTAGTGTAGACAATATTAAAGAGATGTCTAATATTTTTGTACTTTTTTTCACTTTTGGTTATCTCACTGTTTTTAATTAATTTTAAATAAGTAAGACACAGGTTATGCACAGCTAATTAAGTGTTATTAAACAGCTTGTAATAGTTAGCAGTTGTTGTCTCAGCAACCTCTTCCAGAGTGATTCCTTTAACATCTGCAACGCACTTAGCAACGTCGACAACGTAGGCTGGCTGGTTTTCTTTCCCCCGATGAGGCACCGGAGCTAACCAGGGGCTGTCGGTTTCAATGAGCAACTTTTCAAGCGGTAATTCTTTGATAGTTGCACGCAACTGTTCTGCATTTCGAAATGAAGCAATTCCCGAAATAGAAATATAGAAATCAAGATCATCGATAGCCTTTTTAGCCATATCCAGAGACTCGGTAAAGCAGTGCAAAACACCGCCGGGTTTCTCGGCGTGTCCATTTCTTAATAAAGACAGAGTGTCATCCTGAGCGTCGCGCGTATGAATAATTAAGGGCTTATTAACATCATTGGCAATTTCAATATGCTGTTCGAAGTTTTCTTGCTGCAGCGATTTAGACTCTGGGTGATAAAAGTAATCCAGACCCGTTTCGCCTATAGCGACCACATTATTTGCTGAAGCTAGCTCACGTAACCTGGTACCCAGTTCGACGATAGGCGTCTGACTGTCTTTTACGTATAAAGGATGCACCCCACAAGAAATGGAAACATCGTCGAAATCTGCAACTGCTGCCTGCATAGCCGGAAAGTCCTCAAGGGTAACGCAGACACACAGCATGTGTTCTACCTTATTGGCTCGCGCCATTTCCACAATTTGCGTTAGATCAGCGCCCGCCTTTTCAGGATTAATCTTATCCAGGTGGCAATGCGAGTCGACGAACATAAATAGCTCCACTTATTGTTAATGTGAGTGACAAAGTTCAGTAATTAATTGCTCAAAGAGTTTACCATAATCGCTTCTGTGATGGCGGCATAGGTAATTGATATGATGAATCAAAGCTTGTTGCTCTGAGCTAAGACTAACGGCAATCCAGCCTTTTGCTTGCTTAGCTTCAAAACACAAAGCAATGTTTGCCCGTAAGCTGACGGGTTTAGGGCTGAGTTCGGGGTAATTAAGTATCAGGCTAACCTCCTCCCCCACAACGGTTTTTTCTGGAAGCTGTCTTCCGGTTTGTACCATGAGAGTCAGCAGGGAAAATTCGGGAATAATGCGCTCAGCAAGTTCAGTCGCAGAGTTGATAGGTAACTGAAAAGTCGACAAGGGGTTCTCCTTTTATGGAGCCCCTAACCCGAAAGAGTAGTTGACCAGCGACTCCAGGCAAAATTTAATAATAACGGTAAATTAATGCCAGTGGAGCCCTGAAATTTCTGACGTAACTGTCTGCATTCAGCTACCCATTCACTGAGTTGCGCAATTTTCACCCAGTCAAAACTACTCAACTGTTGAAGGTCACCCGCTAATGACTGATATCGCAAGCGAGAAACGGCAGCTTTTTGGTGGGTCAGCAACCAGTCTAGTATTAGGTTTTCTGATATATCCAGCCAGTCTAGAGCTGCTTCCTTATCTTTTATTACAGGAAACTCTTTATGGCCGCGAAGACCGTCCAAAAGAGCTTTAGCAGAAATCACCTGCTCGTCACTTTGTACTGTCGTCGGATAAGCAATGCTGATCCATTGCATACGGCTTCTCAGGGTTGGTAATAAGCGTTCCGCATCTTTTGTTGATACTAGCCAGTGAGTGTCCGCCGGAGGCTCTTCCAGAACCTTCAATAAAGCATTGCCTGCCTGTTCAGTCATTTTTTCTGCCTGCAGTATGACAGCAACTTTTAAACCACTCTGGTTAGCTGTCTGCATGACATTTTGCTGTAGTTCACGAACACTATCGACACCAATTCGGTTGACTTCGGCGCCGTCGATAGTCCAGGTGTCCGGGTGATTCCCCGACTGATAAAGCAAGCATGACTTACATTGCCCGCACGCACTCTTGCCGGGCTGCTTGCACAACAAGAATTGATTCAAGCGCTCAATGAACTCAGTTGAGCCAGCTTCAACGTTATGCTGCAAATAATAAGCGTGGGCAAGCCGGCCCGCATCGGCACTCGCAACGACTCTTAACCAAGGTTCCCGAAGCCATGGAAACGCCATTAAAACAAATACTCCTCAATTGCCTGCAGTATGGCCTGATGTACATCCAGCATAGACTGATTGGCATCAATGACGATAATTGTCGGATCTTTTGCTGCTATGTTCAAATAGGCTTGTCGTGTACGCTGGAAAAACGCCAGATCTTCTTCTTCTATGCGATCCAGCTCCCCACGTTCACGGGCACGTTCAAGGCCTTTTTTCTCATCAACGTCTAATAATAGGGTTAAATCAGGTTTAAAGCTTCCCAGAGTTATTTCTCGTACTTTCTCTAACAGCTCATCACCAAGCTGACGCCCGCCGCCTTGATATGCACGTGAAGACAGGTCGTGCCTATCACCGATAACCCAACGGTTTTTTAATAGAGCCGGCTTAATGACATTATCGACCAGCTGAACCCTGCTAGCGTACATTAATAGCAGTTCTGTTGTAGAACTAACCTTCTCGTCCCATTTCTTTTTCACCAGATCGCGTAACGATTCTGCCAGTGGTGTGCCCCCGGGTTCCCGCACGGTTTCGGCTCGGACACCTTTTGCCTGTAGATGAGTAACTACACTCGCAATTGCTGAGCTCTTACCGGCACCTTCAAGTCCTTCAATAACAATAAATTTTCCTGACATAATTACTCTTGATTCAGTTGGTAACGACGAACAGCCTGCTGGTGTTCTTCCAGTGTCTCTGAGAAAACATGCCCACCGGACTTATCCGCTACAAAATAATAGTAAGGTGATCGCACTGGATTAGCCGCAGCTTGAATGGACGCCTTTCCCGGCATCGCAATTGGTGTTGGCGGCAGCCCATTAATTCGGTAAGTATTATAAGCCGTTTTCTCGCGCAAGTGGGCTCGCGTCAGGTTACCGTCAAAATTTTCGATGCCATAGATTGTTGTTGGATCAGACTGCAGCCGCATACCTATTTCCAGACGATTTGCAAAAACACTTGAAACGAGAGGACGCTCATCAGCCTGGCCGGTTTCCTTTTCAATAATAGAGGCCAGTATCAGTAGTTCGTACGGTGAATCTACAGGACACCTGTCTGATCGCTGTTCCCAAGCTTGCGATAAGACATTCTGCATAGAACGGTAAGCTTGTTTCAATATTGAAATGTCTGTGGTGTACGCTCTGTAGCTGTAGGTTTCGGGTAATAGAATACCCTCAATAGAGGGTTCTTCTTTAATACCTAAGGCTTGTTTGAGTTCTGAATCACTTAATTCAGAAGACTTGCTGACTAAGTAAGGCTGCTGCTTCAACTGGGCTAACCACTGATTAAAAGTTAAACCTTCTACCAGAGTAACGGTAAACGTCTTTTCTCTGCCTTGATTTAGCATTTTCCAAATATCAAACCAACTTTGTTGCCCGTGTATTTCATACAGTCCGGCCTGTAAGTGATCAATATCTGCAAAAAACTGGCTAAGGCGGTAGCTGACTAGCGGATGTCCTTCCTCGAAATGCTCAGTTACCTTAGCAGTAACTGTTCTGGCACTTTCCCCACCTCTGAAGTCGAGCAGTAAAGGGGGGGCAGGCTCAGCCTGAATAGGCTGCGATAAATACCAACGCCCGGAAATAAAAACAAGAACAGCTGAAATAGCTAAAACGGTAATAACTAACAAAAAAGTGAAACGTATTTTTTTCATATAAGCTGTTCTAATACTGAGGGTAATTCATCATTGGTCACTACTTTATCATTAAAATGAGTGACGGCGACAGCGCCTCGAACACTATTGGTAACGATTATTTTTTCAGCTCCGGTAAGTTCACTTACTGGATAACAGCCGATGTTTAAAGGCGTCAGTAGCTTTTCATCAATAATAAGTTGTCGGATAATACCGTTAATACCTGCAGAGCTAAGGTCAGGTGTGAACCATTGGCCCTCTTTAAACCAGAACACATTGCCTTGTATCGCCTCGACAATATGTCCACTTGAGTCACAAACCAGCAAGTCATCATAACCGGAAGCGCTGCACTCTCGCGTTAATAATACTTGTTCCAGTCGATTTAATGTTTTCAAGCCAGCTAACTCAGGTTGTTGAGCTAATTTTAATGTCGCAACTCCCATATGAACAGGGCCGATTGCCGGCGGAGCGTCACTTACCTGAATGTATTCGTTAGCAATACAACCTTCAGTAAAACGATAGCCTCTGCCTCCATTGCCCCGGGTTACTATGACTTTACAAACGCCCTGCTCAACTCCTGAGCAAGCATTTTTAATACGCTCGCACAGGGAATCGAAATTTGTATGGTTTATAAATAGACGGCTGTTCGCATTTGAAAGTCTTTCAAGGTGTCGCTCAATAAAGAGAGGAGCCCCATTAGCAATTCGCATGGTGGTGAAATGGCCGTCACCAAACTGCAGACCTCTGTCGAGTTCTGAGTAATGATAAGGCGTATTATTAAGTAGTATTTTACGTATAGTCATAACAAAAAAGGCGGAACCAGTGGCTCCGCCTTTTATATCACGTTCAACGACAAATTAGTCGTTAGAATGATTATTTACGTAATCAATCGCTGACTGAACTGTTTTAATTTTTTCAGCTTCTTCGTCTGGAATTTCAGTTTCAAATTCTTCTTCCAAAGCCATTACCAGTTCAACAGTGTCTAAAGAGTCAGCACCCAAGTCATTTTCAAATGACGCTTCAGGCTTAACTTCTTCTTCTTTAACACCTAACTGTTCAACAATGATTTTCTTTACGCGTTCTTCAATAGTACTCATTTATAAAATCCCTCAAATAGTCATCGCGAGAGTGAAAATTGGCTGTAGTGTAGTGAAACCAGCCCCATTAATAAAGTAAAAAATAGCATAAAGTTAAGAGGTCGTACCGCTAACCTCTTAAACCATAGCCATACCACCATTAACGTGAATGGTCTCACCAGTGATATAAGCTGCACCTTCCGATGCTAAAAATGCTACCGCAGCAGCAATTTCCTTTGGCTCGCCTAAGCGCGCTGCCGGGATATTATCAAAAATAGCTTGTTTTTGTTCATCATTCAGCGACTTGGTCATGTCGGTGTCAATGAACCCTGGCGCCACACAGTTTACTGTAATGCCTCGCGCAGCAACTTCTTTCGCCATGGCTTTACTAAAGCCAACCAAACCAGCTTTAGCTGCACAGTAGTTTACCTGCCCCGGGTTCCCGGTAGTGCCAACAACTGAGCTGATATTGATAATACGCCCGTTACGACGTTTCATCATACCACGCACAACCGCTTTACAAACCTTAAACACGGCTGACAAGTTGGTGTTCAGTACGGCATCCCACTCGTCATCTTTCATTCTCATCATTAAATTGTCGCGAGTAATACCTGCATTATTGACCAGAATATCAATAGATCCATATTTCTTTTCAATGTCTTTGATAGTCTGCTGTAAGCTTTCCGAGTCGGTAACGTCCAGCGCTAGACCTTCACCGTTGGAGCCAAGGTATTCTGAAATTGCCGCGGCACCTTTATCGGATGTTGCAGTCCCAATAACTTTGGCCCCCTGACTGGCAAGAGTTTCTGCTATGGCCTTTCCTATTCCGCGGCTTGCGCCGGTAACCAATGCGACTTTATTTTCAAAGTTTTGCACGTTAATAACCTATTAATTAAAGTGAGTTCAAAGAGTCTAACGTATTCAGTGCGCTACAACCAAAAGACTTAGTAATGCGCTTATTCAGACCGGTAAGCACTTTGCCCGGACCAACCTCATAAGCTGTTTCGACACCCATTTTTGCAATCTGTTCCACTGTTTCTGTCCAACGCACAGGACAGTACAGCTGGCGTACCAACGCATCTTTGATGGCATCATCACTATCTGCTACAGCGACATCCACGTTATTAATAACCGTTGTATGTGGTTGCTGTAGTTTTACCGACTTTAACGCTTCAGACAATTGGCTGGCTGCCGGCTGCATTAGAGCACAATGCGACGGAACGCTAACCGGTAATGGTAATACACGCTTAGCGCCCGCTTCTTTTAAAGCTTCTGCGGCTCGGGCGACTGCTTCGGCGTGGCCAGCTATAACAACCTGGCCCGGTGAGTTATAGTTCACCGGAGTGACCACCTGTCCTGCCGCTTGTTCCAAACAAATTTTCTCAATGTCGGCGTCTTCTAATCCTATTACTGCCGCCATGGCGCCCTCACCTTCAGCAACGGCTTGTTGCATAAATTGACCGCGCAAGGCGACTAATTTAACCGCATCAGAAAAACCAAGAGCTCCTGCACAAACGAGCGCTGAGTATTCACCCAGACTGTGCCCCGCCATAACGCTCACATCGGCAAGGCCTTTTTCTTTAGCGACACGATATAAAGCAACACTAGCTGTTAATAAGGCAGGTTGTGTGCGCTGGGTATCATTAAGTTTCTTCTCCGGTCCCTGTTGAACCAGCTCCCATAGATCGTAATCTAAAACGGAACTCGCTTCAGAAAACGTTTCTTTAATTAAGGCAAAGTCATTAGATAAATCACCTAACATTCCAACGCTTTGTGAGCCTTGTCCCGGAAATAACAATGCCGTTTTAGTCATAATTATCCTCTTAATATTGAACCAGCGCAGAGCCCCAGGCAAAACCGCCGCCAAAGGCTTCTAACAATAATTTTTGGCCGCGTTTAATACGTCCGTCTTTAACCGCCCAATCAAGTGCTATGGGCACCGATGCAGCCGAAGTATTACCGGTTTTATCCAAAGTAATAACCACCCGCTCCATCGGCATCTGTAATTTTTTTGCTGTTGCCTTGATGATACGCAAATTTGCCTGGTGAGGTATTAGCCAGTCTAAATCCTGCGCCTGTAATTTATTCTCTGCCAGCGTATCGGTAACCAAACTGCTCAACTTAGCAACGGCAACTTTAAAAACCTCGTTACCTTTCATGTACATCCAGGCGCTTTCAGCACTACCTTCAGTGCCTCTGGGGGCTTGTTTCGCACCTAATAAATGGCTGTATTCGCCGGCACTGTACAAGTGAGTCGAAAGAATACCAGGGGAGTCACTTTGTTCAAGTACGACAGCACCCGCCCCGTCGCCAAAAAGTACCAGAGTGTTGCGATCGTCAGGATCACACAACCGAGCAAGGACATCGGCTCCTATCACCAGTATACGGCGATGTTGACCACTTTTAATAAATTGATCGGCGACAGAAAGCGCATAAATAAAACCGGAGCATGCCGCTCCCACATCAAACGCGGGAATGGATGTAATACCCAGCATACGCTGAATTTCACACGCGGCACTTGGAAATGCATGTTCTGCTGAAGTGGTGGCGACCACTATCATATCGACATCTTGCGGATTCAGTTGAGCCGCAGCTAAGGCTTTTTTAGCGGCTTCAAACCCGATTGTTGCGGCCGTTTCATTAACCCCCGCAATGCGTCGTTCCTTAATACCGGTACGTTCGGTTATCCATTCATCGGAGGTGTCAACGCGTTTCGAGAGTTCTTCATTGGTCAGTCGTTGTTCCGGAAGATAATGTCCGGTACCAACAATTTTTGAATAAGTCATAGCGCTACTTAACTGATTACAGCTGTTCTGATAAGACTGCTTCGACACGATGTTTAATTCGCTCAGGAAGCTGTTCATGCGCTTCTGCGACGGCTTGTTGAATTGCACTATAAAAAGCGCCGGCGCTAGCGCTACCGTGACTTTTTATCACGACATGCCGCAATCCTATCAGACTCGCACCATTGTAGTGGTCGGGCTTCAGCCTATCCCACGATTTGTGCGTCCGTTTTTGTAAAAAGCGGAAGAAAAACCGGTACAACCAATGTGAATTAAGCGTTTCCCGCATTTGGTCAATAATGAAAGTTGCCAGACCTTCGCAACTTTTCAATGCAATATTGCCGACGAAGCCATCACAAACAACCACATCTGCACGTCCACTGAATAAATGATTACCTTCAATAAAACCAATATAGTTCACGTGGTCGCATTGTGCGAGTCGCGCGGCCGCGTTGCGCACTACATCGTTACCTTTAATGTCCTCTTCGCCCATATTAAGAAGGCTAATCTTAGGCGCCGACACTCCAGAAAGATACTCCGCAGCCACCGCACCCATAACACCAAATTGAAATAATGTTTCTGAGTCGCAGCTTGCGTTTGCGCCCAAATCCAATAGATACGATTTACCACCTGTTTGATTAGGTAGTGCTGTCATTAGCGCCGGACGTAACACTCCGGGTAAAGTTTTTAAGGTGAAATAAGCGTTAGTCATCAACGCCCCGGTATTTCCACCACTAACCATAGCCTGACAGTCGCCCTCAGTTAGTGTACTAAGTGCAATGCGCATGGAAGATTCAGGTTTGCTGCGAAGAGACTGACCAGGCTTATCATCCATTTGGATGACTTGCTCTGCATGTACAAGCTTTACTGCCGGATGAGAGTTTAAATGGTGTTTTTCAAGCAACGGGGTAAGTTCGTGCTGATGCCCGACAACGGTGAATTTAACATCAGGATACTGATGAACCGCTTTTTCCAGGGCTTCTATAACAATAGAGGGGCCATTATCGCCCCCCATTGCATCAATCGCTATGTTCAGTTCAGGCATGGCCTGTCTTACTTGCTAACGACCTTACGACCCTTGTAATAACCGTCGGCTGTTACGTGGTGACGACGATGCGTTTCACCCGTAGTTGAGTCAACCGACAGTGTTGGGCCGTCTATCGCATCGTGTGAACGACGCATGTCGCGTCTTGAACGACTTTTCTTACTCTTTTGAACAGCCATTTACGCTATCTCCTGATTATTTACGCTTCAATTCTTGTAATACGGCAAACGGGTTCTCAGACTCTTCAGCAGCTGATTCGTCAATTTCGCCCCACGTCATCGCATCACGGTCCACCTGACATGCCTTAGCGTCGTGCTTAGGAACTAATGGCATAGCCAGAATTAATTCGTCTTCAACAAGCCCATGCAAGTTAATTTCCCCAAAATCGTTTACCTCAATAGCTTCATAGCTATCAGGAAAGTCATCTGCCACCTGCCGCTTAGTGACAGGAGCATACGCAAATTGCGCCAGAATATCAACTGCCAGGGGCGTATTACAGCGTTCACAAAGTACTTTTACAGCAACTTTTGCTTTCCCTGTAAAATAACTAATACCCTGTTCATCAATTCCAAACTCAACGCTTGCCTCAGGATCCGGGCATGGTTCAACCAGGCTTTCCTGAAGTCGAGTCAATGTTTTTCCAGGTACAACCCCGTCATATACCACTTTCTTGTTGGCACTTTTAACTGGGTCTACTGTTACGGGAATACGAACGTTTTGCATAGCGCGCGAATGTTAACGAAGTTCCACCTTAGTGACAAGCGAAATCTGTCGTTATTCCTTATTTAGAGGGTTAATTTTATGAGTTCTCAGCATATCCAGTAAGGCAATGGCCGGTAACCCGATTAATGTGTTGGGATCGTTCCCTTTTAAGCTGTTGAATAAACTGACGCCCAGACCTTCACTTTTAAAGCTCCCGGCACAATCAAATGGCTTTTCCAACTCAACGTAGCGCTCAATCTCTTTTTCAGTTAAGTGTCGAAACTCTACGTTAAAAGGCTCCACTCTCACTTCGCATTGTTCTGTGGCCGTGTTCAGCACTGCCAGCCCAGTGTAAAAAGTGACGGTTTTGCCAACAAAGCCCAATAATTGCTTAACGGCATTCTCGGCATTACCGGGTTTTCCCAGAATATTTCCGTCACAAACTGCAACTTGATCAGAACCAATTATCACGGCATGTTCATGAGTCATGAGCTCTTCAACTGCACGGGCTTTGGCTTCAGCTAAGCGCCCCACCAACTGTTGTGGGCTCTCAGAATCGATTGCAGACTCATCAATGTCTGGCTTAACAACCTCGTATTTCAAGTGCAGTTTATCTAAAATTTCACGACGGTATTTAGAACCTGATCCAAGGATTAACGGTAATGTCATGGTCTCTCCTTTATAAGTCTGTCACTTAACTCGGTTAATGAGTCTACAACCAAAGCAGCGCCTGCCTCACGTAACCTTTCAGCGTTATGTACACCAAAACTAACACCAACCGGATGCACACCTGCTGCGACCGCCATTTTCATATCATGAACTGAATCGCCAACCATGACCGTTTGTTCCGGATGAGCTTTTAGTTCATCCATTATCTCGTAAAGCATTTGTGGGTCAGGCTTACCCAAGGTCTCACTTGCACAACGGGAAGTCGCAAAGTAATGCTCGGTTTCACTTTCTGACCAGACTCGTTTTAGCCCCCTGCGAGCTTTACCCGTTGCAACGGCCAACTGAAAGCCTGAATGAGTCAACTGAGACAGGACATCTTTTGCATCATTGAATAATGGTGACGGTGTGGGGTTTAAATCAACATACTCATCACGATACTGAACTAGAAAACTATCCAACTCTACAGGATTAAGCACACCAAACAGCTTTTCAATTGCAGGCTCAAGGCTCAAACCAATAATATCTCTAACGGCAACATCGGTTGGAACAGGCAAACCGACATGCTGAGCAGTGTTTTGCATAGACGACACAATCCGGCCTATCGAGTCCATCAAGGTGCCGTCCCAGTCAAACACAATAAGTCGCTTATCGTACATCATTATAAGCTGTCCATATTATTGGGGCGTTAATTGCTTTAATGTTTGTTGTAAGTTGTCATCCAGCGGCGCCTCGAAAGCAACTTCTTTATCCGTAACAGGATGCTGGAAGCGCAATTGCCAGGCGTGTAAAAACAAACGTTTTAAGCCAACTTGGGACATCGTGTTATCAAAGTCCGCGTCACCGTATTTTGGATCCTTTGCTATAGGATGTCCGGCGTGCAGTGCATGTACTCTAATCTGGTGAGTTCTTCCGGTAACAGGAGAAGCTTCAACTAATGTCCCTTCCTTATACCTTTGTTGGATACGAAAGCGGGTTAAAGAGGCTTTGCCTTCCGCATCAACGCGTACAATTCGTTCACCGGACTTTAATGTGTTCTTTTTTAGCGGCGCTTCAACACTACGAACCCGCTTTTGCCATTGCCCCCGAACTAATGCCAGGTATTGCTTATTCATTTCTTTGTTACGCAACTGTTCATGCAAGTTTCGCAGCACAGAGCGCTTTTTAGCAACCAACAACAACCCGCTGGTATCTCTGTCCAGTCTATGTACCAGCTCTAAGCTCTTTTCTTTAGGGCGTAAGGCTCTGAGTCCTTCAATAAGACCAAACTGCAAGCCCGAACCGCCATGCACTGCAACGCCTGACGGCTTATTAATTAACATCAGTGCGTCATCTTCATACAAAATAGCATGTTCAAGCGCCGCTACCTGCTCTAAATTAGCTGAAGGTAAATCCGGGCGTTCGCTGACTTTAACCGGAGGGATACGAATAAGATCGCCCTCCTTTAGTTTATAATCAGGTTTTATCCGCTTTTTATTCGCGCGCACTTCACCTTTACGCACAATTCGGTATACCAATGACTTAGGCACACCGCGTAATTGCGCAATTAGGAAGTTGTCTATTCGTTGCCCCGACTCCTCTGCAGAGACGGTATGCCAGCGAACTTCTTGTTGTATCGTTTTCATAGCGTCATTTTACCATCATCTGCAGGATTCAACAGCGAAATTGTTGCTTGTATTTTCAGTGGTTTTCATGAAATAATTAAGTGTCAAAGTCCATCGAAGATGGCAGACGAAGAATATATTTCGCGCAGTCGAAGTAACAGAGCGACGCATTATCCACATCAGCATACGGTTTTAAAGTTTAAAAAGAGACTTGCCCGAGATGTTGATGGCACGGAGAAGAACACAGCACATAGAACACGCTTTGTTTAATAATCGATTGCAGACGTAAAATTTAGCGACAATATGACACCGAACAGTTGGTGTTATCGGCACAGTCAAACTCATTTTAGTTACACGTTGTAGATGACGGGTAACGCAGGTCCCAAAGGGCTTGCAGCGACAGACGAATTCGATAATTGCACGATCGCCATAGGGGCGTGTCATATTGTGGCCCAAAGAATTGAGTCACAGTAATGAAAAGAATGCTAATAAATGCCACGCAATTAGAAGAATTGCGTGTAGCGTTGGTTGACGGCCAACGCCTTTACGATTTAGATATTGAAAGCCCTGGTCACGAACAAAAGAAAGCCAACATCTATAAAGGCAAAATTACTCGTATTGAGCCTAGCCTTGAAGCGGCTTTCGTAGATTATGGCGCTGACCGCCACGGCTTCCTTCCTCTTAAAGAAATCGCAAAAACCTACTTCCCACAAGGTTATACCTTCCAGGGCCGCCCGAATATCAAAGATGTGGTTAAAGAAGGCCAAGAAGTTATCGTTCAAATTGATAAAGAAGAACGCGGACAAAAAGGCGCAGCCTTAACCACGTTTATTTCTTTAGCGGGTAGCTATTTGGTACTTATGCCGAATAACCCTCGCGCAGGCGGTATTTCACGTCGCATTGAGGGTGACGAGCGCTCAGCACTTAAAGAAGCTTTATCGGAACTGAATGTTCCTAAAGAAATGGGCCTCATTGTTCGTACAGCAGGCGTAGGGAAATCTAAGGAAGAGTTAGAGTGGGATTTAAACGTCTTACTTAACCATTGGGAAGC